>CAZZXZ010000078.1:0-16925 GCA_964658135.1 uncultured Acetobacteraceae bacterium
AGCAAAATATAGCCGATGTGTGAAATGGTGGAATACGCCAGCATCCGTTTCAGATTCGCCTGGGCCACCGCCACGATGTTGCCGATGGCGATCGACAGCACCGACAGCACGATCAGCATCTGGCTCCAATCGGGCTGGGATCCGGCCAGTGCCTCCGGGAGCAGCCGCATGGCCAACCCGAAGGCGGCGAGCTTGGAGGCCGTACCGATGAAAACGGTGACGCAGGTGGGCGATCCCTCGTACACGTCCGGTATCCACATGTGAAAGGGCACGGCGCCAAGCTTGAAGCCGATACCGACGATCAGAAAAGCGATGCCGAACAACAAGCCAATATTGTCCGTCAGCCCCCCCTGCACGGCGGTCGAGATGTTGGCGAGCTCCAAGCTCCCGGTGACGCCGTAGACGATGGACATGCCGTACAACAAGGTGCCGGACGCCATGGATCCCAGCACGAAATACTTGATCGCCGACTCGGCGGCGATCCCCGATTCGCGATCGAACGCCACCATGGCATACAAACACAGGGACATGAGCTCCAAGCCCAGATACAAGGTGATGAGGCTGCCGGCCGAGATCAGCACCATGGCGCCCAACGTAGCGAACAAGCCGAGCACGTAGTACTCGCCCTTCAAGATGGCGCGGCGCTTGAGGTAATCCGTGGAATACACGAACACCACCGCGACCGTCACCAGCGTCACGACTTTGAGCACCTGGGCCATGCGGTCGAGCTCGAAGAGCCCACCCAGCGCCACGACCCGCGTCGAGACGGGCTGAATCACCGTGATCACGGCGCAAATCAGCAGCGACAGCACCGCGAGTATGCCGGTCCAGGTGCGACGATTCTCGCCGAGCAAAAGATCCACCAGCAAAATGGCGCACGCCGCCAGGCCCAGGAAAATCTCCGGTGCGGCGAGTCCGAGCCCTGAGTTGAAATCGGCAACACTGAACGGGTTCATACGAGCCTTTACGGACCAATCTTCGAGACCAGCAGCTGCTGGGCCAAATGGTGGGTGGACGCCCGCATCACGTCGAGCAGCGGCGCCGGCCATACCCCGACCAACAGCACGGCTACCGCCAAGACGGCGAGAATGAAGGACTCACGACCGTCGATGTCCTTGAGCGCGGCGACTTTGTCGTTGGCGATCTCGCCGAAGATCACCCGCTTTACCAGCCACAGCGTATACGCGGCGCTCAATACCAAGGTCGAGGCGGCCAAAAACGCGAACCAGGGGTTGGCCTTGAAGGCCGCCAGGATCACCAAGAATTCGCCGACGAATCCGGACGTACCCGGCAGGCCTGCGTTCGCCATGGAAAACAACACCATGAAGCCGGCAAATTTCGGCATCGTATTGATGACGCCCCCATACGCGCTGATCTCGCGGCTGTGCATGCGGTCGTACATGACTCCGACGCAGAGAAACATGGCTGCCGATACCAGACCGTGCGACAACATTTGCACCACGGCGCCGTCCATGCCCATTTCTATGCCGCTGGTCAGGCCGGTGTGATTGACGATCTCGAAGCCGATGAACGCGCCCAGCGTGACGAAGCCCATGTGCGCGATCGACGAGTACGCGATCAGCTTCTTCATGTCGCGCTGTACCATCGCAACGAAGCCGATGTACACCACCGCGATCAACGACAGCGTGATGATGAGCCAGTCGAGTTTGCGGCTTGCGTCGGGAGCGATCGGCAACGAGAACCTAAGAAAACCGTAGCCGCCCATCTTGAGCATGATTGCCGCCAACACCACCGACCCACCGGTGGGCGCCTCGACGTGCGCGTCCGGCAACCACGTGTGCACGGGCCACATCGGCACCTTGACCGCGAAGGCGGCGAAGAACGCCAGGAATATGAACGTCTGCTCGGTCAGCGTCAGCGGCAACTGCTGAAACACCGTCAAATCGTAACTGCCGCTCTTCAAGTACATGTAGATCAGAGCGACCAACATGAGCAAGGATCCGATGAAGGTGTAGAGGAAAAACTTGATGGTGGCGTACACCCGACGCGGTCCGCCCCAGATGCCGATGATGATGAACATGGGCAGCAACATCGCTTCCCAGAACACGTAGAACAGCACGCCGTCCAGGGCGGCGAACACGCCGATCATCAGCCCTTCCAGAATGAGGAAGGCCGCGAAGTACTGCGACACGCGTTTTTCGACGTTCTGCCAACCTGAGATCACGATGAGCACGGTGGTGAACGTGGTCAGCACGATGAGCGGCATCGAGATGCCGTCGACACCAATATAGAAATCCGAATGAATCGACGGCAGCCAGTTCGTGCGCTCGACGAACTGCATGGCCGACGTGCCCGTCTTGAACGCCGTCCACAACGGAATGCTTACCAGAAACGTCACGCCCGAAATCGCGAGCGCGAGCCAGCGCGCGGCGGCGGCGCGCTCGTTGCCGAGACCAAGCACGACGAAACCACCGACGATGGGAATCCAAATCAACAGACTCAACAAATGCCCGTTCAACATTACGGACGCCAAACCAGCCACAGGAGCAGCGATGCGAGACCCAAGATCATGGCGAAGGCGTAGTGATACAAATAGCCGGATTGCGCATAACGCATGACGGAACTGAACCACCCCACCGCGCGCGCACTGCCGTTGACTAGGCCGTTGTCAATGAGGTCTTGGTCGCCGAAGCGCCACAGTCCGCTACCCAAGGCCCGGGCGCCGGCTACGATGGCGTGTTGGTTGAACCAGTCGAAACCATATTTATCGACCAAAATCGTGTACACCCATTTGAACCATCGCTCCGCCGTATCCGCCAACACCGGCTTCTTCAAGAAAAACAACCACGCCATGAAAACCCCGAGCAGCGCGAACGCAAACGGCAGCGCCGTCAACGCCGACCACACGAACGCTCCAGACCCATGAAATTCTTCGGCCATGTGCTCGAGTACGTCATTGGCGGGCAACACGTGCACGGCATCGCGCAAAAAACCGCCGAACAACATCGGTTTGACCGTGAACCAGCCGATCAGCACCGACGGGATGGCGAGCATGATCAAGGGCACGGTCACCACCCACGGCGTTTCGTGCAAGTGCTCCTGCGTGTGATGATCCATGCGCGGCTTGCCGTGAAACGTCATGAAGAACATCCGGAACGTGTAAAGCGCGGTGATGAACACGCCGGCCAGCACACAGAAATAGGCGTATCCCGCACCCGCCCGATGCGACGCAGCCACCGCATCGATCAACGAATCCTTCGAGAAGAAACCGGACGTTCCCGGGAAACCGATCAAGGCCAACGACCCGGCCAGACAGGTCCAGTACGTGATGGGCATGTATTTTCGCAAACCGCCCATCTTTCGCATGTCCTGCTCATGATGCATGGCCATGATCACGGAACCCGCCGCCAGGAACAGCAGAGCCTTGAAGAACGCGTGCGTCATCAAATGGAATATGGCGGCGCTGTAAGCTGACACGCCCAAGGCCACGGTCATGTAGCCAAGCTGCGAGAGCGTCGAATACGCCACCACGCGCTTGATGTCGTTGTTGACGATACCCACCAATCCCATGAAAAGAGCCGTGGTCGCCCCGATGACGAGCACGAACGTCAACGCCGTCTCCGACAGCTCGAAGAGCGGCGACATTCTCGCCACCATGAAAATTCCGGCGGTAACCATCGTCGCTGCGTGGATCAGAGCCGAAATAGGCGTCGGGCCTTCCATGGAATCGGGCAGCCACACATGGAGCGGGACCTGTGCTGATTTGGCCATCGCGCCGACAAAGAGGCAAAGGCAGGTGAAGGTGATGGCCGACCAGGCGAGCGTATTGGTGACGTGGATTTCGGCGCCGGCGAAACGATCCGCATGCGCGAACACCGTCGCATAGTCGAGCGAGCCCGTGTAATGCATCACCGCGGCGATACCGAGCACGAAACCGAAATCGCCCACCCGATTCACCAAGAACGCCTTCAGGTTGGCAAACACGGCGGACGGTCGCGTGTACCAGAAACCAATCAGCAGGTAGGACACCAGACCCACGCCTTCCCACCCGAAAAACAGCTGCATGAAATTGTTCGCCATCACCAGCATCAGCATCGCGAACGTGAACAGCGAGATGTAGCTGAAGAAACGCTGATAACCGTCATCGTCGTGCATGTAGCCGATGGTGTAGATATGCACCATCAGCGATACGAAAGTCACCACCACCATCATCATGGCGGTCAAATGATCCACCAGAAAACCGACCTGCATCGTGAAACCATCGGACACCAACCAGGTGTACACCGTGGCGTTGAACGCGCTCACACCGCCATAGACGAAACCATATAGGACGTAGAACGACAAGGCGCAGGACAAGCCTACGCCGGCGATGGTGATGCTGTGCGCGCCCACCTTGCCGATCGAGCGGCCGAACAACCCGGCGACGATGGCCGCGACCAGAGGCGCCAACGCGATCGTCAGATATATAGACTGCATTCTTAAGCCCTTTCAGCCCTGAAGCGTGTCGAGATCTTCGACGTCGATGGTGCTGCGTTCGCGGAACAAGACGACGAGGATGGCGAGTCCGATGGCCGCCTCGGCCGCTGCCACCGTCAAGATGAAGAACACGAAGATCTGGCCGCTGATATCGCCGAGAAATCTCGAGAAAGCGACGAAGTTGAAATTGACCGCGAGCAGCATGAGTTCGATGCACATGAGCAGCACGATGATGTTTCGTCGGTTCAAGAACACGCCGGCCACGGCAATGGAGAATAAAATTCCCGACAACGCGAGCACTTCCGTAAGCGTGATCATGAGCGTTTCTCCGCTGCCATTTTTACGATGCGCACCCGGTCCTTGGCGCGCACCGCCACTTGCTTGGCGATGTCCTGCGGTTTGCCGCCGCCGCGCTGACGCAGCGTCAGGACGATGGCGGCGACGCTGGCGACCAGCAGAATGCAGGCGGCAAGTTGCGCGGGATAGGCATAACGGGTGAACAACGCCACGCCCAGGGTGCGCGTGTTCGAATAATCCGCGGGCAACGCCGCAGCCGTTTTAAGGCTCACGCCGCCGAGATGCTTCACCACGACCACATTGATGACGGCGAAGACGACGAAACCGGCGACCGCCACCGCCAACGGCCAATAACCCGCCAGACTTTTGCGGAACTCTTCGATGTTGATATCGAGCATCATGACCACGAACAGGAACAGCACCATCACCGCGCCAACGTACACCAGCACCAGAACGATGCCGAGAAACTCCGCATCCAGCAACAACCAGATCACCGCGCTGTTGAAGAAACACAGCACCAACAACAACGCCGAATGCACGGGATTGCGCGCCAGGATCACTCCGAGTGCAGCACCGATCAGAACCGCGGCGAATATGAAAAATAGAATCGTCGGAAACATCAGCGGTACCGCGCGTCGGCGGCACGATCGGCGGCGATCATGGCCTCGTAGCGCTCACCGATGCCGAGCAGCTTATCCTTGCTCATGATGTTTTCGCCGCGATTCTCCATGTGGTACTCGTGCAGCCGCGTCTCGACTATCGCATCGACCGGGCATGCTTCCTCGCAGAACCCACAGAAAATGCATTTGAACAAGTCGATGTCGTAGCGCGTGGTGCGGCGCGTGCCGTCGCTGCTGACGTCCGACTCGATGGTGATCGCGAGTGCGGGGCACACAGCCTCGCACAATTTACAGGCGATGCACCGCTCCTCGCCGTTCGGATAGCGGCGCAGCGCATGCAGACCCCGAAACCGCGTGCTCTGCGGTGTCTTTTCCTCCGGATAGTTCACGGTGACCTTGCGCCGGAACATTTCCTTCCACGTCACCCACAAGCCCTGGAGTAATTCCCAGAGCAAAAACGTCTTCAAGAAACTACGCATACCTTGCATTACAGATGCCCCTTCCAAGGACCCACATGGAAATACACCATGAAGCCCTCGACCAACAGCCAAATCAGGGTGACCGGAATCAGGGCTTTCCATCCCAAGCGCATGATCTGGTCGTACCGGTAACGCGGAAACGTCGCGCGCAACCACAAGAACGTGAACATCGGTGCCAGAGTCTTCAAACCGAACCAAAAGAAGCTCGGCGCTGCCAACCACGAGTCGTCGGCCAGATAGCCATCCAGCGGCGACAACCAGCCGCCGAAGAAAAACACCACCGTGAGCGCCGAGATGAGAATCATGTTGACGTATTCGGCGATGAAGAACAGCGCGAAGGCCATGCCCGAGTAGTCGACGTGGAAACCGGCCACGATTTCCGACTCGCCTTCCGCGACGTCGAACGGCGCCCGGTTGGTTTCCGCCACCCCGGCGATGAAATACACCACCAGCAGAGGAAACAACCAGGACCAGTTCCAGCTCAAGGCGCCCCCATGCTGCGCTTGGATGATGTCGCCGATGTTGAGGCTGCCCGCCGCCATCAAGACGCCCACCATGGCGAACCCCATGGCGATTTCATAGGCGACGATCTGGGCTGCCGAGCGCATCGCGCCTAAGAAGGCGTACTTGGAGTTGGCCGCCCAACCGGCGAGGATGATGCCGTACACGCCCATGGATGTCAGCGCCAAGATGTACAGCAAACCGGCATCGATGTTGGCGAACGCATGCAGCGGCGATAACGGAATCACGGCCCATATCGCCAGCGAAGGAATCAGCGCGAGAAACGGTGCCAGCCTGAACAAAAATTTGTTGGCGTCCGCGGGAATGATGATTTCCTTGAACATCAACTTGATCACGTCGGCGAACGGCTGCCCGGCCCCCGGTATCCACAGTAGGTTGACCCGGTTCGGACCTTTGCGTGCTTGAATCCAACCGATGACCTTGCGCTCGGCCAGGGTGTAGAACGCCATGATGAGAATGATGCAGACCATCACCATCAGCGCCTGAACGGCCGTCAATAGCGGAAAAGTCCAGTACGGCGTGATCTGCCCGGACAGCCACTCGCGCAGGGGATTCCAATCCCACATGACTACAACACGCTGCGAGCCACGTGCCCGTCCTTGGTCTTGCCCAACGCTTCCGATCCCCGCACCAACATATCGCCCTGATAGGGAGGACTGTCCACCCAAGCGCCGGCCGGCTGTCGACCACTCGCGCCATTGGCACCACTGGCACCACTGGCATCACTAAAACCATTCGCCGTCGCGCCGCCCGCACCATTCGACGCCAACGCGGCACTCGCTGCCGCCGCGGCACTCGGTAAGGCGACGCGTGCGCCGCAAAGGGTTCGGAGCGCCTCGCGCACTTCCTCGGAGCTGACGTAGTCGATGCCCGGGACCCGAAGCAGGTTCGCGATCACGCGCAACACCTTCCAGCCGGGCCGTGCATCGCCGAGCAACTTCGCGGCGCCGGTCCAACTCTGCCAACGTCCCTCGGCGTTCACATAGGTGCCGGAACTTTCGGCAAAACTACCGATGGGCAGCACCACGTGCGCGACGCTGCGCAGGCTCGCCGGCAGATGCGTGGTGGCCGCCACCACCCACTCGGCGGCGCTCAAGGCCTCGGCGCCTCCCGCCAGATCCTGCACCGGATCGATGCCGCCGAACAGCACATAGCTTTTCAACGGCGCGGCCAACATCTCGCCCGCCGACATTCCCGCCACGGCAGCTGCGGTACCACCCGACTCACGGTGGGGTACGGCACCGGCCAGATAGGCGCCGGCCGCGTTCGGACCTTCGGTGATGGTGCCCAGGCTGCCTCCGCACAGCGCGGCCGCCTCGGCGGCGAGCGTCTTGAGCTGCGCATACGCAGGATGACGCTGCGCCAACGTGCCCAAAATGATCGCCCGCCGGGTGCCGTTCGACAGAGCGTCCGCCGTCGCGCGGTGCAGGTCGGTGACTTCGGCGTGCGGCAAACCCTGCGGTACCGGCTTGTTCGCCGCCGCGGCCAGCGCGCGCACCACGGCGCTCAAATCGCCGACCAGATCGGTCTCGGCAAGCACATAGGCCGCCACCGGGAACATGTACTCGAACTTGCCGGGATTGAGAAACGCCACCTTGGCGCCGCCCTTTACCGCGGCTTTACGGATCCGATGGGCGAGCAGCGGCATCTCGTGTCGCAGGTTCGAACCAACGACGAGAATCGCCTCGAGCTTTTCGACATCGGCAATCTGTAACCCCAGATTGGGATACACACCCTCGCCGGCCGGCGTGCGAAAATCTAGCTGGCGCAGGCGGTGATCGATGTTGCGCGTACCCAGACCTTTGGCGATCTGCGCCAAGAGGTACAGCTCCTCGACAGTGGCCATGGGCGATGCAAGCAGCCCCGTCGCGTGAGCACCATGCGCGCCGATCGCCTTTTGCATGCCCTCGGCGGCCGCGTTCAGGGCCACCTCCCACTCCACGACTTCGAGGACACCGTTGACTCGCAGCATGGGCTGAGTGACGCGCTCCGCCGAATAGATTCCCTCGAAGCCGAAGCGATCGCGGTCCGCAATCCAGGTTTCGTTGATCTCCTCGTTATCGCGCGGCACTATCCGCATGATCTTGCCGCGCAACACGTGCGCGTACAAATTGGTGCCGAAGGCGTCGTGCGGCGAGACCAGCGGCTGCTGTTGCATCTCCCAGGATCGCGCGTGATAGCGGAACGGCTTGTTGTTGAGCGCCCCGACCGGGCACAGATCGATGATGTTCGCGGACAACTCGTGATCGACGCTATGTTCGATGTACGTGCCGATCTCCATGTGCTCGCCGCGACCGGTGGCGCCCATCTGCGGATAGCCTTGGATTTCCTGCCCGAAGCGCACGCAACGCGTGCAGTGAATGCAACGCGTCATGTCGGTCGACACCAACGGCCCGATGTTCTTGTCCTTGACCACCCGTTTGCGTTCCGCGAAACGCGAGATGTCGCGTCCGTAGCCGAGGGCTAAATCCTGCAACTCGCACTCGCCGCCCTGATCGCATATCGGGCAGTCGAGCGGATGATTGATGAGCAGAAACTCCATCGTCGCGCGCTGGGCGCCGACGGCCTTCGGCGACTTGGTGAACACCTTCATGCCCTCGGCCACCGGCGTTGCGCAGGCCGGCAAGGGCTTCGGCGCCTTCTCCACTTCCACCAGGCACATGCGGCAATTGGCGGCGATGGTCAACTTCTCGTGATAACAGAACCGCGGAATATAGATGTCCGCCGGATCCGTCACCTGCATGATCATCTGTCCCTTGCGGGCCTTCAACGGCACGCCGTTGACTTCGATATTGACCAGATCGTCGCTCATGGTGTGCCCTAGGCAGCCTCGGCTGCGGCCTGCGGTTGACCCTCGATGAGGGAGCGGCCCTTGTGTTCGACCATGTACTGAAACTCATGTCGATAGTGTTTGATGAAACTTTGCACCGGCCATGCGGCAGCATCGCCCAGCGCGCAAATGGTGTGGCCCTCGATTCGATTGGCCACATCCACCAACAGATCGATATCCTCGCTGCGCCCTTGCCCGGCGATGATGCGTTTCAGCATGCGGTTCAGCCATCCGGTGCCCTCGCGGCACGGCGTGCATTGACCGCACGATTCCGATTGATAGAAACGCGAGATCCGCTCGAGCGTACGCACCATGCAGGTGGTTTCGTCCATGACGATGACGGACCCGGTACCGAGCGAGGAACCGGCTTTTTTGACCGAGTCATAGTCCATGGTCGCGGCCATGATGGCGGCGGCCGGTACCACCGGTACCGAGACGCCGCCCGGGATCACCGCCTTCAACCGCCGTCCCTGCCAAATGCCGCCGGCAATATCGAGCAGATCCTTGAACGGGATGCCGAGCGGCAGTTCGAAATTACCCGGCTTCGCCACATGTCCCGACATCGAGAAGATCATGGTGCCGCCGGAATTCGGCGGTCCGAGTCCCGCGAACCAGGCGGCGCCCTTGCGCAGGATGGTCGGTACCGAGGCGAAACTTTGCGTGTTGTTGATGGTGGTGGGCTTACCGTACAGACCAAAGTTCGCGGGAAACGGCGGCTTGAAGCGCGGCTTGCCCGGCTTGCCCTCCAGCGACTCCAGCAAGGCCGTCTCCTCGCCGCAGATGTAGGCACCCGCGCCCACGAACATGTGCAGATCGAAATCGACGCCGGTTCCCAAAATATTCTTGCCGAGCAGTCCGGCCGCGTAGGCTTCCGCCAACGCCGCCTCGAAGCGCGGAATCGGCTCGCCCATGAACTCGCCGCGAATATAGTTGTAACCCACCGTGGCCGTCATGGCGTAACCGCCGATGGCCATACCCTCGATGACCGAATGCGGGTTGTAGCGCAAGATGTCGCGGTCGTGACAGGTGCCCGGCTCGGATTCGTCCGAGTTGCAGACGGCATATTTCTGTACCGGCGAACTGCGCGGCATGAAGCTCCATTTCACGCCGGTGGGAAATGCGGCGCCGCCACGGCCCCGCAAGCCCGACGCCTTGACTTCGTCGATGATTTTTTCGCGCGGCGTCATCTCGCGCAGAATTTTTTCCCAGGCCTGATAGCCGCCGAATTGCCGGTAGCCGGCCAGCGTCCACGGCTTGTCGTACTTGAGGGCTTCGAACAACAACAGATTCTGCTCGTAGGTCATGTCAGTCCATCCAAAATTCGATCGATGGCATCGGGCGTCAGATTTTCGTAGAAATGATGGTCCACCATCATCATCGGCGCGCCGGTGCACGCCGCAAGACATTCTTCTTCGCGCTTCAAGAATATACGACCATCCGGCGTGCTCTCGCCGGTCTTGATGCCGAGTTTTTTCTCGACTTGGTCGACTACTTCCTGCGAGCCGCGCAGCATGCAGGAGATGTTGGTGCACACGGACACATGATGCCGCCCCACCGGTTTGGTCTCGAACATCGAATAGAAGCTCGCGACTTCGTACACTTGAATGTTCGCCAGACCCAGGTACTGCGCCACCGCGTCCATGAGCGCGGGCGTCAGGAACCCGTGGTTTTCATGCTGCACGGCGTGCAGCGCCGAGATCACCGCCGAACGTTTGCGCTCGGGCGGAAACTTCGCCACCCACAGGTCGATTTCCGCGCGGACGTGCGCCGACAACTCGCCGCTCATCGATCGATCTCCCCGAACACGATGTCCTGTGTGCCGATGACGGCAACCACATCGGCCAACATATGTCCCTGCACCATTTCGTTCAACGCGGCGAGATGCGCGAATCCCGGCGCACGCACCTTCAGCCGATACGGTTTGTTGGCGCCATCGGATACCAGGTACACGCCGAGTTCGCCTTTCGGCGCCTCCACCGCGGCGTACACCTCGCCGCGTGGCACGCAGTAACCCTCGGTCATGAGTTTGAAATGGTGGATCAGCGATTCCATGTCGCCCTTCATCTCCTCGCGGCGCGGCGGACTCACCTTGCGGTCGTCGATCATCACCGGACCTGCATTAGCCTTCAGCCACTGCACGCATTGCCCGACGATGCGGTTTGCCTGGCGCATCTCCTCGATGCGCACCAGGTACCGATCGTAGCAATCGCCGTTGACGCCCACGGGAATGTCGAAATCCACGCGGTCATAGACATCGTAAGGTTGTTTCTTGCGAAGATCCCATTCGATACCCGACCCGCGCAGCATGGGTCCGGAGAAACCCAACTGCATGGCCCGTTCGGGCGAGACGACGCCGATGTTCACCGTGCGTTGTTTCCAGATGCGGTTGTCGGTCAACAGCGACTCGTACTCGTCGACACAGGACGGAAAGCGACTCACGAAGTCGGCGATGAAATCCAACAAGCCACCGGAGCGACGTTCGTTGAGGTGCTCGGCGCTTTTCTTGCTGCGCCATTGCGACTGCTGATACTTCGGCATGACGTCGGGCAGATCTCGATACACGCCGCCCGGACGATAATAGGTCGCGTGCATACGCGTGCCGGACACCGCCTCGTAACAGTCCATGAGGTCTTCTCGCTCGCGGAAGGCGTACAAGAACACGGTCATGGCACCGATGTCGAGGGCGTGTGACCCGAGCCACATCAAGTGGTTGAGTATGCGCGTGATTTCGTCGAACATGACGCGGATATATTGCGCACGCAGCGGCGGCTCGATCCCCAGAAGTCTCTCGATGGCCATGACGTAGGCATGCTCGTTGCACATCATGGAAACGTAATCCAGCC
This sequence comes from uncultured Acetobacteraceae bacterium, assembly GCA_964658135.1. Lineage (GTDB taxonomy): Bacteria > Pseudomonadota > Gammaproteobacteria > Steroidobacterales > Steroidobacteraceae > Bog-1198. Next base: position 12,029 of record CAZZXZ010000078.1, read on the forward strand.
GGTCCATGTAGCCGATCGATTGATTGAAGGGCTTGCTTTCGGCGAGCTTCTCGGTACCCCGATGCAGCAGTCCGACGTGCGGGTCGGCCTTTTGAATGACTTCGCCATCCATTTCGAGCACCAGTCGCAACACCCCGTGCGCCGCCGGATGCTGCGGACCGAAGTTCATCGTGTAATTACGTATCTCAGCCATCGGCCCCTCCATTCGGTTTGACGGCTTGCTTCGCATTGGTCAGCGCAGGGTCATAGCGGTTGTCGTGGCGAATGACTTTCGGCACGAGAATGCGCGGATCGATGCTCACCGGTTGGTATACCACGCGTCCCTTCTCGGGGTCGTAGCGAACCTCCACCGTTCCAGAGAGCGGAAAATCCTTGCGAAACGGGTGACCGATGAAGCCGTAGTCGGTCAACAGACGGCGCAGATCCGGATGTCCCTTGAAAAGGATGCCGAACAAATCGAAGGCTTCGCGCTCGAACCAATTCACGCCCGCCCAGATCTCGGTGACCGAATCCACCATGGGCTGCAAATCATCGGTGCAATAGACGCGCAGACGCACCCGTTGATTCAAGGCAATCGACAGCAGATGATAAATTACGGCAAACCGTGGCCGCGGCGGCGCGGGCGACACGACAACATCGCCCTCGACGTTGGCCGGCACCCGCATCCCGCCGCGCGCCACGCCGCGACTGTAACCCGACAAGGTGGCGTTTTCGGTTTTCCACTCGTCGCGGCCATGCTCCAGATAATCGACGCCGCAGACATCCATGCACATCGTGAATTGCAGCTCGGGATGGTCGCGCAGCGTGGCCGCAACGGCCAGCAACCGGTCGGCTGCCACCTCGTAGGTGAGCTCTCCGGCGTGATTCGCGATCCGGGTCAACCCTTCGGGAACGGCATGTACCAGCGCCGATTTCAAGACATCGAGGCGGGTCGGCGGCGGCGCCGCCACGGCAACGCCGTCAGCATCGGTCATCGGATGATGGCCTTGTTACGTTTTATCTTGTTCTGGAGTTGGATGATGCCGTACAACAACGCCTCGGCGGTGGGCGGACAGCCCGGCACATAGACGTCGACGGGCACGATTCGGTCGCAGCCACGCACCACGGCATAGGAGTAATGATAATAGCCGCCGCCGTTGGCACACGAGCCCATCGAGATGACCCAGCGCGGCTCGGCCATCTGGTCGTACACCTTGCGCAGAGCCGGCGCCATCTTGTTCACCAGCGTACCGGCAACGATCATGACGTCCGATTGCCGGGGGCTCGGGCGGAACACCACGCCGAACCGATCGAGATCGTAGCGCGCAGCACCGGCGTGCATCATTTCCACCGCACAGCATGCCAGACCGAAGGTCATCGGCCACAGCGATCCGGTACGAGCCCAGTTGATGAGCTTGTCGACCGTCGTCACTTCGAAACCGCGCACGGTGGAGGTTTCGGTGGACACCGCTTCTAGTCCCATTCGAGCGCTCCTTTCTTGTAGTCGTACACCAGAGCGACGACCAACACCAACGCGAATATGAGCATTGCGACCAAACCGAAGCTTCCGGTCATCTTGAGCGAGACGGCCCAAGGGAAAAAGAAGGCGATTTCCAAATCGAACACGATGAAGATGATGGCGACCAAGTAGTACCGCACGTCGAACCGCATGCGCGAATCCTCGAACGCTTCGAAGCCGCATTCATAAGGCGACAGCTTCTCCGCATCCGGACGGCGCGGCCCCAGTATCCAACCAATGGTAAATAAGGCGAGGCCCAACACCGTGGCCAGGCCCATGAAAATCAATATCGGCAGATACTGTCGCAACATCGTCGTCGTCGTCGGTGATATGTAACTCCAATTATCATATCAGGCGCGGCACGCTTGCGTCGCGCTCTAGTGCACTCGCCAGGTCAATTGCGCCACATGAACGTGCAGAATTCATGTGGCTTTCGAATGGTGCCGACGGCCGGACTCGAACCGGCACAGATTGCTCCACTAGCCCCTCAAACTAGCGCGTCTACCAATTTCGCCACGTCGGCTTACGTAACTCTAGTGCAGATTTCTGCGAATCATTTCTTGACGGGTGCCGGAGCCGTCGCGGGCGACGGTGCCGGTGCCGTCGGCGCGGGCGCCGCCAACAAGGAGCGCTCCAAGACGCTGCTCGGTTCGCTCGGCGATCGGGTGCCGAGGTAGGCAAGCGACAAACTCGTCACGAAAAACAAGCCTGCGAAAACTGCGGTCAATTTTGAAAACAACGTGCTGGTGCCGCGGGCGCCGAAGACGGTGCCCGAGGCGCCCGAGCCGAATCCAGCGCCCGCCTCCGCGCCCTTGCCACGCTGCAGCAGCACCAGGCCGATGATCATCAGGGCGAGCAAGACATGCACCGCCAACAAAAATCCACGCAACATACTCAATCTCTCCGGCGAACGGTCGTCGCCGCAGCCGCACAAATCTTGATGAACTCATCGGCGCTCAACGAGGCACCGCCTACCAATCCGCCGTCGACATCGGGCATGGAGAAGATTTCCTCCGCATTGCCGCTCTTGACGCTGCCGCCGTACAGAATGCGCACGAGATCAGCCATGTTAGCATTTTGCGCGGCTATCCGGCCGCGCAGGTAGGCATGCACGGCCTGCGCCTGCTGCGGGGTGGCCGTGCGTCCGGTGCCGATCGCCCAAACCGGCTCATACGCCACGATGGCGCCGCCCAAGCTTTCGATGCCATTCAAGCCGATCACCGCGTCGAGTTGGCGCCGCACCACGCTTTCCGTGAGATGGGCCTCATGTTCTTCGAGCGTTTCGCCTACACACACGATGGGAATCAACCCGGACCGCAGCACGGCACCGAATTTGCGCGCCACGATCGCATCGTCCTCGTGATACAACCGCCGTCGTTCGGAATGGCCGACGATGACGTAGCGGCACCCCACATCCTTCAGCATCGACGTGCTGATCTGACCCGTGAAGGCGCCGCCGGACTCGGTGCAGGCATCCTGTGCACCCACCCACATCGGACCATCGCCGAGCAGACGGCTCACGTCGGCGAGATATACGTACGGTGGGCAGACCACGATGTCGACCGGCCAATCAAATTTGACGCGCCGTTCCAATTCAGTCAGAAGCGACTGGTTGGCAGACTGCGACCCATGCATTTTCCAATTACCCGCGACCACCGGACGACGCATAAGCACCCCTTCGGGCCGAGGCCCCAGCAGGAAAGGCGGCGAAGATTAGCTGCGCGGCCCGCTAACTGCAAGCCTGTCCGCAGCCGCCTCGACGGCGGCGGCAATATCGCGTGCCCCGTTCTTCACCAAGTTGGCGTCGTAACCCTCCACCATGACCCGGATCACGGGCTCGGTGCCGGAGGCCCGCAGCACGATCCGGCCGCGCCCCTCGAATTGTCGCTCGACGGTGCCCGCCACCTTGAGCACGGCGGCATCGGCAAACGGATCGAAACGCCGGGCCACCCGGACATTCAACAACACCTGGGGATACTTGCGCATGGGCGCCGCCAACTCGGCGAGCCCCGCACCCGTGGACTTCATGATGGCGAGCACCTGCAGGGCGCTGACCAAACCATCGCCGGTGGTCGTCTTGTCCAGGCACAGAATGTGGCCCGAGGTCTCGCCGCCCAGGGTGCCCCCGGCCTCGTTCAACAGGCCGAGCACATAGCGGTCGCCCACTTGCGCTCGACGAAATTCGATGTTTTGGGCTTCCAACCCATGCTGCAGACCCAAATTACTCATCACCGTACCCACCACCGGTCCCACCAAGGTGCCGGCACGGCGCCGTGCGGTGGCCAGGATGTACAACAGCTGATCGCCATCCACGCAGCGGCCCAGCTCGTCCACCATCACCAAGCGGTCGCCGTCGCCGTCCAATGCGACGCCGACCTGGGCGCGTACCCCGGGAACCGTAAGTTGCAGGAGTTCGGGAGCGGTCGAGCCGCACCCATCGTTGATGTTACGGCCGTTCGGTGAGCAGCCGATGGGAACGATCTCCGCGCCAAGATCGGCAAGCACCCGCGGTGCCACCTTATAGCCGGCGCCGTTCGCACAATCGATGACGATTTTGAAGCCGCCCAGCGTCATGCCGGCCGGAATGGTCGATGCGCAGAATTCCTGGTACTGGTTACGGCTACGATCGATGCGGATCGCACGGCCCAAGTGTTGCGATTCCTGGGTCAGAACCGGATCGTCGATGGCCAGCTCGATCCGCTGCTCGACCTCGTCCGACAGCTTGCTGCCCGTGGCATCGAAGAACTTGATGCCATTGTCTTCATAAGAATTGTGCGATGCGCTGATGACGACGCCGAAGCTGCAGCCCAGGCGCTGCGTCATGTAGGCGACGCCGGGTGTCGGTAGCGGACCCATGAGCATCACGTTGACGCCCGCCGCCACGAAGCCCGCCTCCAAGGCCGACTCGAACAGGTATCCCGACAGGCGGGTGTCCTTACCGATGAGCACCTGGCCGCCGTTCGGTGCCAGCACCCGCGCGGCCGCGCTGGCCAGCCGTAAGGCGAAGTCCACGGTCATCGGCGCCCGGCCGACCCGGCCGCGTACGCCATCGGTCCCGAAGTAGCGCACCGTCATCGCATGCTGCCTTGCAGGACCGCGCTCACCATATCGACGGCGTCGCGCGTCGCCGCCACATCATGGGTGCGAAACAAGCGGGCACCCTGGCTCACGGCCAGCGCGGTGAGACCCAGACCGCCGTAGAGGCGTTGCGTCGGGGGTCTGCCGAGCACTTGGCCGATGAAACTCTTACGCGAGACTCCGATGAGCAGCGGCGATCCCAACGCTACCAGCCCCGGCAAGCCTTTCAGCAGCGCCATGTTGTGTTCCAACCCCTTGCCAAAGCCGAATCCTGGATCGAGCACGATGGCCTCGAGAGCCACCCCGGCCGCGACGCATGCG
>CAZZXZ010000079.1:0-16768 GCA_964658135.1 uncultured Acetobacteraceae bacterium
GGCGCCGGCATCGAGGTGCCGCGCACCGCCGCAGAGCAATTACGGGTCGGCACGCCAGTGGCGAGGCGCGACATTCGCGCCGGCGATCTCCTCTTCATGCGGCTCGCGCGCAGCGAGCTGCACGTCGGAATCGCCGTCGACAACACCCGCTTCGTGCATGCTCCCGCCGCGGGCGGGACGGTACGCATCGACTCGCTCGACGCGCCGATCTACTCGCGGGGCTTCAGGCACGCCAGACGCCTGATCGGCACGACGCCCTAGCAGCGTTCAGACGATCGACGCGCGCAAGCCGCTATCGGCGATGTCGCCGCTCACCACGGCAAATTGCAGCGACGCTAATTTCGCATACAGCGGACTCATGGTCATGAGTTCGGCATGGGTTCCGACGGCGATCTTGTGGCCGTGGTCCATCACGACGATGCGGTCCGCTTTGAGCACCGTGGCGAGCCGATGAGCGATGATGATGGTGGTGCGTCCCTGCATGAGTTTCTCCAATGCCTGCTGCACCAAACGTTCCGATTCGGCATCCAGAGCGCTGGTGGCCTCGTCCAACAACAAGATGGGCGGGTCCTTGAGAATGGCTCGAGCCAGCGCAATGCGCTGACGTTGGCCGCCGGACAAACGGGTGCCCCGCTCGCCGAGAAACGTATCGTAGCCCTCGGGCAATTTACGCAGGAACTCGTCCGCGGCGGCGGCCACCGCGGCAGCCTCGATCTCGGCATCGCTGGCCGTGGGCCTGCCATAGCGGATGTTGTCGCGCGCACTCGCGCCGAACAGCACCGTATCTTGAGGGACCAAGCCGATCTGCGCGCGGATATCCTCCGGCCGCAGGTCGGCAAGCCGCCGCTCGTCGATGGTCACCCGGCCGACATCCGGATCATAGAAGCGCAACAACAGCTGGAACGTCGTGCTCTTGCCGGCTCCCGACGGACCGACGAAGGCGATGGTTTCGCCGGGCGTGAGATCGAGGCTGAAATTCTCGAGCGCCGCGGTTTCCGGTCGTGACGGATAATGGAACGTCACGTTCTCGAAACGAATGGCACCTTTTACCCGGGTTGGAAGTTCCAACGGTCGGGCGGGCGCCCGGATGGTGGGTCTCGCCTCGAGCAATTCGCTCAGCCGCTCCATCGCGCCGGCGGCGCGCTGCATGTCGCCCCACATTTCGGACAGGGCGGCCGCCGAGCTGCCCACCAGACCGGCATAGAATAAAAACTGCGTAAGCTGACCGCCGGTCATCGTGCCTGCCACCACCTGCTGCGCGCCCAGCCACAGCACGAACGTGATCCCGGAGAACACCAGGCTGATGCCGATGGCCGTCAAGGCGGCACGGACCCGCGTCCGGCGCACCGCCGTCACGAAGCTTTCCTCGACGGCCTTGGTGTAGCGCTCGCTTTGCAGCTGCTCGAGCGTGAAGGCCTGCACGGTCTGGATCGCGTTCAACGTCTCGCCGGCCAGGCCGCTGGTATCCGCAATACGATCCTGCGAGGCACGCGACAAACCGCGAACGCGGCGGCCGACCACGATCAGCGGCACCACCACGATCGGTATGAGCACCAAGATAATTGCCGTCAGTTTGGCGTTGGTGAGGGCGAGCATCACCAGGGAACCGATCAAGCTCAACGTGGAGCGCAGGATGATGGACAGATTCACGCCGGAAATCGCCTGGACCAATGTCGTGTCCGTGGTCAATCGCGACAACACTTCACCGACGCGGGTGGTTTCATAGAATAACGGATCCATGCGCACCACCCGCCGGTACACCGCGCTGCGTAGATCGGCGACCACCCGTTCGCCGAGCCACGTGACCAGATAGAAACGCAGCGCGGCGAACGTGCCATAGATCACCGCCGCGCCTAAAAAACCCAGGAAATAGCGATTGACCGCGCCGGCATCCTTGGTTGCCAGGGCGTGATCCACCAGCTCGCGCAACGCCACCGGCAGCGCCAACAACGAAGCGCTCGCCACCAGCAGCGCGCCCATCGCCGCCGCGAGCATGGCCCGATAGGGCCGGATGAAAGGCATCAGTGCGCGCAGCGGATTCAGGGACTTGGAGCGGGGGCGGTCGACGGTGGCATTCATGCCGGCATGATCCCATAAGTTCGGCTGCTCAGTGCGACCGCCGCTGTTGCGTCGCTTTTATCGCGATGCTACTGTCAGGCGCACGCAACCGCACGTTTGGCCATAAAAACTTCGGGGATCGAAATGCCTGTGATTGAGCCTAAACCGTTCGTTCGGTCGACCCTGCGGCGCGTGTTGTATTTGTGCATCGTCGGCGGCGCGGTAGGTTCTACGCTGCAATCATCGGCGGCGACTGGCAGCGACGCCGATGCGGGCCCGAGCACCTCCACGAGCACGGGCACGGGCACGGGCGGTTTGGAGGAAATCGTCGTCACCGCGACGCGTCGTGAAGAAAACCTCAGTAAGGTGCCCATCAGCGTCAGCGCGTACACCCAAGAGTCGATGGACCTGCGCGGGATCAAGGATTTCACGGACGTCGCGCGTTTCACGCCGGGCGTCACCATCGATGCGGACCAGACCAACAGCATTTCGATTCGCGGCATCAGTTCCTCCGGCGGCGCGGGCACCACCGGCATCTACATCGACGACACCCCGATTCAAATCCGTGCATTGGGCTTCAACCCGGACGACACCTTACCCAAGACCTTCGATATGGATCGCGTCGAGGTGCTGCGCGGCCCGCAAGGCACTCTGTTCGGCGCCGGCTCCGAGGGGGGCACGGTGCGATACATCATGACGCAGCCCAGCCTCACGAAATTTTCGAGTTATGCCCGCGCCGAGACCTCGTATACCGAGGGCGGTTCGCCCAGTTACGAAGCGGGTCTCGCGGTCGGCGGCCCCGTCGTCGACGGCGTCTTGGGGGTGCGCGCCAGTGCCTGGTTTCGGCGCGACGGCGGCTGGATCGATCGCATCGACCCCACCACGCTCAACATCGTCGACAGGAATGCGAATCACGATGAGACCACGGTGCTGCGCCTGGCGGCGCTGTGGTCGCCGACCGACAGCGTGAAGATCACTCCGGCCATCGTCTACCAGGATCGCGAACGCAACGACATCTCCATTTATTGGCCGCTGTATTCCAACCCGAACTCGGATCGCTACGAAAGCGCCAACCCCACGCCGCGCGGCGAACCGGATCGTTACTTGCTGCCCTCGCTGAAAATAACCGTGGACATCGGTCCCACGCAATTGATCTCCAACAGCTCGTATTACCGGCGCCGCGATTTGAGCGGCTATGACGGCACGCTGTACAATCTGAGCTACTACCAGACCATCGGCTGGCCGAGCGCGGGCCTGGGTCTGACCGGCGCACCGTGCAACGGCACGTGCTACCCGTTGGTCGACGGCAGCGGTATTCATCTGCCGGCCGGCGAGACGAGCTACCGCGCGCCGACCACCGTCAACAACAATCAAGACAACGTTTCGCAGGAATTTCGCCTGCAGTCCACCGATCCGGCGGCCCTGATCACCTGGACTGTCGGCACGTTTTTTTCGCTCAACCGCACGTTCAGCCTGGAACAAATTCACGATCCCGACGTCGACGGTCTGTTCAACACGCTGTACGGCGTACCGATCGCCAGCGTCTTCGGCACGGCGACGAATGCCGACGGTAGTTCGTACCTGCCGAACGGCGACTCGTATCTCAATCAGCTCACCGGCCACGATCGCCAGATAGCGGGCTTCGGCGAAGCGGTTTGGAGCATCACCGATCAATTGAAGCTGACCGGCGGCATGCGTTATTCGAAGGTCGATTACTCGTTCAGCAGCTACGCGGACGGTCCGCAAAACGGCGGCCCGACGTACGGCAGTGGTGCGGAACATGAACAGCCCAAAACCTATCGCGCCGGTCTATCCTTCCAACAAGATCCCACCGACCTCTACTACTTCACCTACTCGACCGGCTTTCGCATCGGCGGCGCCAATTCGGTCATACCGCATTCGCTATGCATGGCCGACTTCGACAAATTCGGCATCTACGACAATCCGGCCTCTTACAAGTCCGATACGGTGAAGAGCTTCGAAGTCGGCGCCAAAAACAGCTTCGAGAACCGAATCCGACTGGCGAGCAGCATCTACTACATCACCTGGAACAACATTCAGCAGACCGTGCAACTGCCAAGCTGCGCGCTCAACTACATCAGCAATCTCGGCACCGCCGTGTCCGAAGGCGCCGACCTGCAGGCCGATGTTGCGGTGACGGATGCGTTGACCATCGAATCCGCCATCGGCTACAACGACTCGCATTACACCGACAACGCCTATCCCGGCGCACCGACCGGCTCGCCCTTGTCCGCCCAAGGCGATGCCATCGTCGGGCAGAGCCTGACGCCCGGCGCACCATGGACCGTCACCGTCGGCGCGGAATACAAGTTCAAGTTGTTCGATGGGCGCGATGCGTTCGCACGCGTGGATTACGAGCATGCGACGAAGAACAACCGTCGCACCTCGGCGGAGGATGCGAATTCGTTGCAGTACCAATCGTGCACCACCAGCACGGGGGGAACCGATTCTTGCCAATACACGCCGTCGTCCACCACCTTCGTGTCGGTACGCGCGGGGACCACCGTGGCCGGTTTCAACCTTTCCGCTTTCATCGATAATTTATTCGATGCGCATCCGGCCACCGACGCCAACTACACCGGGACCGACCCGTATACGCCGAATACGCCGCCGACGACGCTATACCGTAATTTCACGTTCCGGCCGCGCACCATCGGCGTGACGTTGACGTATCGCCAGTGAAGCGCGCGGACCGCGCGTCAGGCCACGGCGCGCGTCGATTCCACGCCGCACGCACTGCGCACGGCCGCGCAGAGCAGCGCCATACCCTCTTCCAACACCTTATCGGGAATGGTCAACGGACATAGCAAACGCACGACGTTGGCGGCGGTCCCACACGACAAGAGGATCAGCCCGGCACGCTCCGCCCGTGCCACGATGTCGGCCGTGAGTTCTGGATCCGGTTCTTTCGTGCGCGCGTCCTTGACGAGTTCGAAAGCCACCATGGCGCCCAAGCCGCGCACGTCGCCGATACAAGGCAGCTGCTTGGCGAGCGCCTCCAACTGCGTGCGCATGGTTTGGCCGATACGCCCCGCTCTCGCACACAGCTGTTCCGACTCGACCACGTCGAGTACCGCATGCGCGGCCGCTATGCAGATCGGATTCCCTCCGTAGGTGCCCCCCAAACCACCGGGATGCGCCGCGTCCATGATGGTCGCGCGACCGGTGACGGCCGACAGAGGAAAACCACCGCCCAATCCCTTCGCCAGCGTGACGAGGTCCGGTACGACACCGGCATGCTCGATGGAGAACATCTTTCCGGTGCGGGCGATGCCGCCCTGCACCTCATCGGCGATCAGCACGATGCCATGCTCGTCGCACAGACGCCGCAGCGCCCGCAAGAAATCGAAAGGTGCGACGTTGAAGCCGCCCTCGCCTTGCACGGGTTCGACGAGAATCGCCGCGACCGCCTGCGGGTCGACGTCACCGTGAAACAACCGGTCCAGATCCGCCAAAGCCTGTTCGGTGGTGATGCCCCGGTACGGATGCGGAAATTCGGCGTGATATACCTCGGCCGGAAACGGGCCGAAGCCGCGTTTGTACGGCATGACTTTACCGGTCAACGCCAGCGTCATGTGGGTGCGTCCGTGAAAGCCGCCGGAGAACGCGATCACCGCCGAGCGCTTGGTGTAGTACCGCGCGATCTTGAGCGCATTTTCGACGGCCTCCGCACCCGAACTGAGGAACAGGGTCTTCTTGGCGAAATCGCCGGGCGCGAGACCGTTCAGACGCTCCGCGAGTCGCACGTAGCTTTCGTAGGGAGCGACATGGAAACACGTGTGGGTAAATGCTTCGGCTTGTGCCGCCACCGCGGCCATGATCTTCGGATGCCGATGGCCGGTGTTCAACACCGCGATCCCGGCGGCGAAATCGATGAAGCGCTTGCCGTCGACGTCCCACAGTTCGGAATTTTCGGCTTTCGCGACATAAATGCCTTTCGTACCCACCCCGTGCGGCACCGCGGCTGCTTTGCGGGCTTTCAAGTCGGCGTTTATCGACATGGCGGGACTCCGTTAAATGCGGCGGTTCGTGTCGGGCACGGTATCATCGGGCTTCACATTGGGCAAAATTCAGGCGGCGTTCATGAATCCGGCGGATTCCATCGGTACGCGCACCGTGCGCATCGTGCGCGCGGAGGCCGATGGGCGGCTGGCACGCGACGACCGGGTCGCCGTGGAGGCGCCCCTGGAATTCCTGCTGCACCATCCCGCGCTGGGGCTCGAACCGGCCTCGTTCGGCACGACCATGCGAACGCCGGGCCATGATGAATTTCTGGCCGCCGGTCTGCTGTTCGGTGAGGGTATCGTCCAAAAAGCGGGCGATATCGAGCGCATCGAGTCGAGCACGCGGCGTCCCAATGTGGTTCACGTCCGTCTCCATTCGACGGTGCGCGTCGAGGTACAGCCTCCGGCTCGGCGCTTCTCGGCCGGCTCGAGCTGCGGTGTCTGCGGTACCACCGGCTTGGATGAGGCCATTGCCCGCGCGGCGGCCATCCGCATCGGCGACACGGCACCCGTCGACCTGTCGGTCCTCTTGCAGCTGCCCGCGCGCATGCGCGGCGAACAGCGAGGTTTCAGCGACACCGGTGGCATCCATGCCGCGGGACTATTCGATCCGCACGGCAACTTGCTGGGGATCGCCGAAGATGTGGGCCGCCACAATGCCTTCGACAAATTGATCGGCGAGCGTTTGCTGACGCATGGCCTACCCCTGGCCGGACACATCGCGTTATTGAGCGGGCGGGCCAGCTTCGAATTGGTTCAAAAGGCCTTGCGGGCCGGCGTCTCGATCCTGGCTGCGATCGGAGCGCCATCGAGTCTCGCCGTCAACCTGGCGGTGGCGTCGGGTATGAGTCTGGTGGGGTTCCTCCGCGGGTCCCATTGCAACATCTACGCGCACCCGCAGCGAATCCGCTAAACCGGCGCCGCCAAACCGCCGCGCCGCCGGTCGGCCGGTCAACCGATCAGTTCACCTGATAACCACGCCCCTGCAGACACGCCGACAGGGCGCGGTTGTAGTTGCTGCGGCTCCGATCGACGTCGCCGCCTTGGACGCCGCCGCCTGCTAGAGTGGGATCGAAACCGGTCTGGTTCTTAGCCCAGCCATGACACTCGAATCGATCGGCGGCTTGTTGATCCTTGGACTGCCCATTCTTTGGATACACGATCAGGTCTTCGCCGGCATTGGGTGCTTCGGGCGGCGGCGGCGCCGACGGCTGATCGGCGTCCGTCGGCGGGTCTACCACGGCGTAGCCATTCTGATCCGGCTGCCACGTATAATAGACGTTATCCGCATAATAATACGGGTTCCCCGCGATCCACACCGTTGAATAATAGGGTGGCAACACCGAAATCACGAGCCCGGGCGGCGGTACGACGACCACGAACCCCGGCCCGCGCGGGGCATACCAAATGCCACCGTTGAAATAGTAGCGGTTGCCACCGCGAAAATACGGGCGGTATTCGCCGGGCAAACTCGAACTTACGCTGCCTATGGGCGGGTAATAGTGGCCGTGGTTGTAGCGCTGATCCAGAACTTGGCCACGACCATCGAAAGCCGGCCTGGCGCCGCCGGGCCCCGCCGGCCTGCCCGGCCCCGACCTTGTCCCAGGACCCGGCCCATGATCATCGGCGCTCGCCACAGCCAATAACTGGGCGCAGAACAAGGCGGCCAGAATCCCTACACCGATCGCTCGACGGCGCGCCATGGTATGCATCTAGCTGATGGTGTAGCCGCGACCCTGCAGACACGCGCCCAAGGCCCGTGTGTAGGCTTCCGCGTGCGCACGCCCGGTGGCCATGCTCTGATTGATCTGCTGCTGGGTCATGCGCGCCTGTTGTTGCGCGTTGGCATCGGCTGCCGTGCCCGCAATGGCGCCGGTGGCGCCGCCCAACAACAAGCCCGCTCCTGCATTGCGCGGGCCGGCGATCAGGGCGCCCAAAAGCGCTCCTCCGATGGCTCCCACGGCGGTTCCGCTGCCCGGCGGATTGGCGGGTTGTACCACCACCCGTTCATACGGATTCGCATCCGATCGGCTCGGATCGACCCCGGTTTGCTGCACGGCCCACAGATGGCACTCGTAACGATCGCGGTCCGTTTGAGCAGGACTTTGACCCTGGGCCGGATAGACGAAAATCTTCTGTGGCTGCGGCGCTGGAACGGCCACGGTACGGGGCGGCGGGGTCACGCAGGCAGCCAATGCCAACGTCGCCACCATCGGCAGACCCAACCGCAGCGCGGTGCGCCCTACCCCTGTCGATATCTTCATGATGTCAAACCTCTAACGCGTCGATAAACGAACCTACGGGTACAAAACGCCATGCCGGCGATTGGGTTGACGCGACCGTCGATCACTTTTTAGGCTTGCGAAACTTCAATATGAATTGATCGGTTTTGCCGCGTACGCTCGGATCGAACACCTTGACCAGATGTTGATCGCCCGGCTGGCGCAGCGCATCGTTGGTACCCACCAACACGAAGCCCGCCGCCAAGACCTCTTTCTTCACGGTTTCCATGTCGATCCGGTGCAAGGTCGACGTGTCGCGCGTCCCCGAACCGGCCTCGGCTTCGTGGTCTAAAATCAAGTAGATGCCGCCCGGCTTCAAGGTGTCGAACACCATTTGATTGAATACGCCGACGTCGAGTCCCGGAAAATTGTGCAAATCGTGATAATTCTGCGAGGTCCAGACCAAATCCACGGGCGCGGGCGCCTTCAACTGGCTGAACGGTTCGATCACGACGCTGACGTTGGAATAATTCGGGTCGGCAGCGATGGCTTTGACCCGTGCCGCGAAGTCCGGCATGTCGGCCGGGGCATCCGGCAATGGCGCCGGCGTCAGTGCATAGACATGCCCGTTCGCACCGACGATCTTGCTGAGGATGCGCGTGAAGTAACCCGCGCCCGGTAATAACTCGGCGACGGCATCGCCCGGCTTGACGCCCGTGAATGCCATCACTTCGGCGGGTTTGCGATTCTCGTCGCGCTGTTTGTCGCCATCCGGACGGTGGGAATCGGCGATGGCAGCCGCAATGAATTCCGGCGGTTTCGCCGCACGGGAAGCGGGCGCGGTCAACGCCACGGCGAACCCGATGGCCAAAATACAGGCATATCGACTCATTGAATTGTCCCCTTGAAGTCAGGCCGGCCAGAATTTGAGGGCGCGAGTCTAACACTTACCTTTCGGCGGTGCGCCGCAGCAGCCAGGCGGCGCGGCGTATGATCGGAACTCGCAGCCGTAGCCCAAGGATGTCCATGACTCTCAGCGTTTTCGATATCTTCAAGATCGGCATCGGGCCGTCGAGTTCGCACACCATGGGACCCATGAACGCTGCGCGGGCTTTCGTCGAATTGCTCGAGGAGCGCGGTGTGCTGGACGCCACCACGCAGGTGTCGACGCAGCTGTACGGTTCGCTCGCGTTGACCGGACGGGGCCATTGCACCGATCGAGCCATACTGCTCGGCTTGGAAGGGCTGAGTCCCGATACCATCGATCCGACGGTCATCGAGCCTACCCTGCAGAGAATTCGCGGCACGGGTCGCATCAAACTGCTGGGACGACGCGACATCGCATTCGACGAACCGCTCGACGTGCTGTTCCATTTCGATCAGGTGCTGCCGGGTCACACCAACGGCATGCGTTTCACGGCGCACGACGGCGCGCATGCCGTACTCGCTCGTGCCGAGTACTACAGCATCGGCGGGGGATTCATCGTCCAGGCCGGATTCGAGTCGAACCCGACCTTGGTCCGAGCACCACCTCCCTTCGACTTCGATTCCGGCGCGCGCTTGCTCGAACACGGCCGCACGCAAGGATTGGAGATCCACGAGTTGATGATGGCTCGCGAACTGACCTGGTGTGACGCTGCCGAAGTCCGGACGCGGCTGCTGCGGATCTGGCAGGTCATGCAAGACTGTGTGCGCCGCGGGTTCGATTCGCAAGGCTTGCTGCCCGGAGTGCTCGGAGTCCGGCGCCGCGCACCCAAGCTGTATCGTCAGCTGATGAGCGACACCATGAGTCCGATGCATGCCTTGGACTGGGTCAACGTATTCGCATTGGCCGTGAACGAGGAAAATGCGGCCGGCGGCCAGGTCGTCACGGCGCCGACCAACGGCGCGGCCGGCATCGTACCCGCGGTCCTGCATTACTATCGCCGCTTCGAGCCCGGGGCCGACGATGCGGGCGTGCTGCGCTTTCTGCTCACCGCGGCCGCGATCGGCATGCTGTACAAGCAGAACGCGTCCATCTCCGGCGCCGAGATGGGCTGCCAGGGCGAGGTCGGTGTCGCCTGCTCCATGGCTGCCGCCGGCCTGGTCTCGGCGCTGAACGGGAGTAACGAGCAGATCGAAAATGCGGCGGAGATCGGCATGGAGCACAACTTGGGGTTGACCTGCGATCCCGTCGCCGGCTTGGTGCAGATTCCCTGCATAGAGCGCAACGCGATGGGTTCGGTGAAGGCGATCAACGCGGCCCGCCTTGCGTTGCGCGGCGATGGCTCGCACAAAGTGTCCCTCGATCAGGTGATCTCCACCATGCGTCAAACCGGACTCGACATGTCGACGATCTACAAGGAAACCTCGCAGGGTGGCCTCGCCGTCAACGTACCTGAATGTTGACGGCACGCGGCAACCACCCGCCGGCATACGAATTCTAGCCCGTGGCCTGCAAACCCTGCGCGATGCCGCCGATGGTGACGCGCAACGCGCCGAACAAATTGTCGTCGCGCCGTCCCGTGGCGCGCCAACGCTGCAACAAGTCCACTTGCATGAGATGCATGGGATCGATGTAGGGGTTGCGTAATTTGATCGAGCGCTGCAGGGTCGGATCGCTGTCGAGCAGGGACGCGGCACCGCGCAAGGTCAGTACGTGGCTCTTGGTCAGCTCGAATTCGCGCCGGATGGTCTGCACGGGCTCGCGCAATGCCGCGTCGGCCAGCGCGTCGTACTGGGCGGCGATGCCGAGATCGGTTTGCGCCAACATCGCCTCCACGTCGTCGAGCAGATGCCGGAAGAACGGCCAATCGACGACCATCTGCCCGATGATGGCGTCGCCGTGCTCCTGCACCGCCGCGGCGATGCCGCTGCCGAAGCCAAACCAGCCCGGCAGCATGTGGCGGCTTTGAGTCCAGGCGAATACCCACGGGATGGCTCGTAAGGCGTCGATGTTTTCGGAACCGGGGCGAAACGCCGGTCGCGAGCCGATGTGCATCCGTTCGATCACGTCGAGCGGAGTCACCGCGCGAAAATAATCGAAGAATCGCGGCGCGCCGTAAACCAGACGCCGATAGGCGTCGAGGCTCGCCGCCGCCAGGGTCTGCATGGCAGCGACTTGAGCGGATGGAACCGGCGGGCGGTCGGCGTGCGCCGTGGCCAACGCCACGGCCGAAAATGTGCGTTCGAGCGTACGCATGGCGATGGGCCGCAGTCCATAACTCTGATTGACCACCTCGCCCTGCTCGGTGAGACGCAGCACTCCGCGGATCGCGCCCGTCGGCGCCGCCTCCACGAGATCCTCCGTCCGCCCGCCGCCGCGCGGCGCCGTCCCGCCGCGTCCATGGAATATGGCGATCGTGATGCCGGCGTCACGGGCGGCATCGAGCAGCTGCGTTTGCGCCAGTTGCAAGGCCCAGCGCGAAGCCGCGATGCCGCCTTCCTTGTTCGGATCTGAATACCCGAGCACCACCAACTGACGATTGCCGCGCGCCGCCAAATGTTGCCGATAAGCCGATTCCTCGTGCAGCGTGCGCAGCACCGCGCCGGCTCGTTCCAAGGAGTCGACCGACTCGAATAACGGTGCCACGTCGAGGGGGCATTCTCCGGTGCGCTTGTCGGTGATGTCGGCCCAGCGCGCCAGCAGCAAGACCGCCAGCACATCTTCCGGACCTCGCGCACCGCTGACGATGTACTCGCCGATGGACCGCGTCCCGAATTTGTGTCGCGCATGAGCGATGGCCTCGAACACCCACAAGCTGCGTCGGCCAATTGCG
Organism: uncultured Acetobacteraceae bacterium; assembly: GCA_964658135.1. Lineage (GTDB taxonomy): Bacteria > Pseudomonadota > Gammaproteobacteria > Steroidobacterales > Steroidobacteraceae > Bog-1198. The sequence goes on from CAZZXZ010000079.1 coordinate 12,064, forward strand.
TCCAGCGTGCCGGTGGGACCCTGATCGCGAACCAACAAATCCCGCAGCCGCTGCAGGCGGTCTTGCGCGGCGAGGCTCGACCACTCCGGCACGCCCAGCCCCTGTCCGATCACTTCGTCATGGATGTGCGCATGTTGCGTGACGTCCAGCGTCGCCAAGTGAAAACCGAACGTGCGAACGCGGCGTATGAAGCGGCGGACCAGGAAATATCCGGCGTGCCGCCCGCGATTTTCGGTGAGACTGTCGGCCGCCAGCTGGATGTCGGCAAGCAGTTCATCCGACGTGGCGTAGGCATTCGGACGGCCGTCATAGGTCATCTTGAGCCGCTGACGGATCTGGTTGAAAAATATCCGGTACGGCTGACGGTCGTGCCGCGCCGGCGCCAACTCTTGCGCCCCCGGCAGCAGCAGGCTGTACGCCTCGATGCGCTTGGCAAGCGCCGCGTTGAGCCCGACCCGGTTGGCACTTTGACTTAAAGTCTCCGCCAATTGCCCGCATTCCTTGAAATAGGTCGAGACGATGAGCTGTTGATGGCGATGCAGCGTCTCGCGAATGGTCTTGCCGTTCACGTCCGCGTTGCCGTCCATGTCGCCGCCCACCCAGGAGCCGAAATGCAAGATGCTGGGCACGTCGAGAGACTCCACCGGAACGGCAAACGCGTGGGCGAGAGCCGTTTCGACCTCTTCATAGAACAGCGGGACCACCCGATACAAAATCTCCAGTAGGTAAAACAGCACGTGTTCGCGCTCGTCGGCGACGGTGAGACCCTCCCGGGGATGATCCTCGGTCTGCCAGATGCTGGTCACCTCCAGGCGCACGCGTGCCCACAACGTCTCGCATTCGTTGGGCGTCAGCGCCGGGTTGAGGCGATCCAGCAAATCTTCCGCGATTTTTTGCTGCTTGCGCAGAATCGTACGGCGTGTCGACTCGGTGGGATGCGCGGTGAAAACCGGTTCGATGCTCATCGATGCGATCAACTGCAGCGTCTTCTCCAGCGTGAAGCCATCGCGTTGCAGCCGGGCGATGCAGTCGGCGATGCCGCCGGGCTGCGCCGTCTTCGAGTCGGCGAGATACTGGCGGCGGCGGCGCACACGGTGCACTTTCTCGGCGGTGTTGACCGCTTGAAACCAGATCGAAAATGCGCGGGTCAGGTCGGTGGCCAACGACGGCGTTCGATGCTCGGTGCGCCGCTCCAGCTCGCTGGTCTGCGGGCTGCTCGGCGAGGGATCGCAGAAATCGGCTTCGCGCCGCGCCAGGGCCGCGAGCCGGTCGCCCTCAACCAATTTGTAAAAGTCTTCGCCCCCCTGATCGCGCAGCGTTTCACCGATCAGATTGCCGAGCGCATGGACATCTTCGCGCAATCCCGCATCCTTGGCGGGAAACAAGATACTTTGACGATACATGACGCAAACTTCTCTAGGGCGTAGGAAGCCCTAGTATGATCCGCCGCCCAATCCGGATGTTCATCCCGCCGGGAAAAAGTCGATGGGCTTGGTTGCGGTCAATGCGGCCACGTCCTTGGCATCGAACTTGAACAACCGAATTCTTGCCAGGAGTTTTGCTTCGAACTCGGGATCGTTCAGATCCGACGAGACGATGCGAGCCGCGGTGATCTCGCCCGACGGCGCGATGGTCATTTCGATGACCACCTTGCCCTGCAGCGCCGGATTGTCACGCAACGCCCGTGCATACATGGCATCTATGGCACCTTTGTTTTTGGTGAAGACCAGTGCGATCTCTTCGGACCCGCGCGAGGCTTTGCCGCTGCCGCCCGCGCGCGTCGCCGGCTGGCCCGAGGTCAGCGCCGGACCCTTTACCTGAGAGGTGTGGATGCCGTTCAGCGAGCCGGAGCCGGCCGCGAGACCGCTGCTGGTTGGCGCGCTGACGCCACCGCCGGCGCCGGCGGATTTCGCCGTGATCAGATTTCTCTGTACCGCGCTCACATCGCCCGGATCCGAGGTCGGCGTTTGGTTCTTGGCGAACTTGTCGAGGTCCACCTGATCGCGCAGCGCCGCCAGGTCATCCATGCTTGCCAGCAAACCGCTCTTCGATGCCTTGACTCGGGGGTCCACCGGCAACGGCACCGCGGGAGTGGGCTTGGCGCTCACCGGTGCTTTCGGCTCGGGTTTGATCGGTTTGGGGGGCGGTGGCGGCGGCGGTGGCGGTGGCGGCTCCATGACCAGCTGAACCACCCGCTCCGGCAGCGAACTGATGTTCGTGACCGTCTCGTGACGCGGCAGGAACCAGAGGACCACCGCGACCAGCACGAACAGGATCACGGCATTGCGAAGAATGGTCCGGAAGCGCCGTTCCATGTCCTCCGCGGGCGACCACGGCAACTCATAGCGCCGAAAATACGCAGGCAAGCCGCTCGGCATACGCAGGCCGGACTGGGTAGCCGCCATTTAAGTTGCCGCCCGCTCGCGCTCAGCCACCGCGAACGACACTTTTCCGTAGTCGGCCTGACCGCAGGTGACCATGATTTTTTTCATGACGCTGTACGGCGTGTTCTTATCGCCCATGATGGTCACTTCACGCTGGGCGGCATCGGCCGGCGGAGCGGCATTGGGGGGCGATTTGTTTTGCGCTGCAAGCGCTGCCCGCAGCGGCTCGAACACCGGCGCGGGATCGGCTGCTATCGCGGCAACCGACCCCACCGCCGTGCCGTCCACGAATATGGAGTCCTTCGTCACCATGACCACCACCCCGGTGCTCGGCTTGCGGTCCGACAGAGATTGAGGTATCGCAATGCTCTTGGTGTTGGGGAGGATGTCCACGTCTGCCGTGTGCGCCAACAGAAAGACGACGAGTATGGTCATCATGTCGATGAACGGGATCAGGGCGAAGTGGCTGGCGCCGTGCGCGCGTTTGCGGCGTCTTTGGCGGTACGAGCTCATGGCGCATCCGCGATGGCGATGTCGGGGAACAACTCCGCCTTCGAAAAGGGCGGCACGGGCGTCTGGTAGACCCGCACGGTATCCATCACCTGGACCAACGTGTCGTAGGACGTGGCCGGGAGAGGCAGGATGGTGGCATCGGTCATCTGCGGAAATTGCGATTTTACCTGTCGCATGAACGTCGACAGACCATCCAAATCGAGGCCGGCGGCGGTATTCGGCAACGTCTTGAGAGGACCCGAATTACGATCGTTGATCACGAGAGCGTCGGCGCGGATGATGACTTCGAGCTTGAGCGTCTTGGGCAGATCGAGCGGCGCCGCCGTGCTGCTCGCCGGAAGGTTCAATTGCAAAACGTTCGTCTTGGAAAAAACCGCGGTGAAAATCAAAAAGAATACCAGGATCACCATCATGTCGATCATCGGCACGATGTTCAAATCATCACGACCCTGATGATAGCGGGCATGATTGCGTCGGACTCGGCCAACGGACTTCGATTTCATGGGTTTGGCACCATTCCCGGGCGGTGATCGTCAGGCTAAATCGAGGTGCGGGCCGCGGTGGGAGCTCGCGGCGCGGCGGCCGCGGCGGCGGTCGCCGCCGCCAGAGGCGCTTGGGGCGACGCCACGGCGTCGTTCTGTCGCTCGGTGATCGAATTCAGGAATTTTACGGAGGCGATCTCCAAACTGTCGATCAAGGCGGTGGTCTTCGCCTCGAGAAACATGTGCGCCAACAGCAGCGTGATAGCGACGCCCAACCCCGATGCAGTGTTGTTCATGGCCACCGAAATGGCGGCCGCGAGCAAACTCGCCTTCTCCGCCGGATTGGCGGTGGCGACCGCGCTGAAAGCGCCGATCAAACCGGTGATGGTGCCGAGCAAGCCGATGAGCAAGCCCACGTTCGCCAGCGATGACAGGAAATGGGTCCGCTTTTCGATGCGCGGGATGACCTCGAGGAGGCTCTCGTCCATGGCTTTTTCGATGTCGTCGCGCCGCCGCGCGCTTGCCACCCGGGCGACACCATAATTTAAAATCGTGGCGATCGACGCATTCGAATTCTGGGTCAGTGCGACCACCTGCTTGAAGTTACCGGAACTGAGCGCCGGCACCAGTTCGTCCCACAGGCTGCGGTTGCGGATGGTTTCCCGGGTCAGATAGACATACCGCTCGATTGCGATCGATACACCCACCACGAAGATCAAGGCGAGTGGATAGAGAAAAAATCCGCCGTCCTTGAAGAAATTAATCACGGAATTGAAGAAATTCATCGGCGCGCTCCTAAAAAAACCTTTCGCTCTCGACCATTGGATTCAACCAGATTCGGTCCCATTACCAAGGACTCACTTCTCACCCTGCTTGGCCGCAGGGCTGGGGGCGCCATCTTGCGGCGCATCGCCTCTCAAAGCGTCGTAATAAGCGACCTCTCGCTTGAATTCGTCGCGATCGACGGGCGCCAGCGCCTCGTCCAAGAGACTGTTCATCGGCTTCCCCGACAGATCGCCCATGTCGGCCTTCTTCCAGGGCACGATATACATCACCTTCGGTTGTTCATGATCGCCGGTCACCGTGGCGGTGCTCAGATCGACCCGGTCATTGGCGCCGGGTGGCTTCTTTCCGCTGACCTTCGCGGCGCGAGCAGTGGGGGCCGCCTTCATCGCCGGACGCGCAGCGTCCGCATTGGCGGGGACCTCGCCGGGCGATGTATTCGCCCGCGGCTCGCCGGCGTCGAGCTGAGCCGAGGAGGGCTGCGCCTTTGAGTCGACCGGTGCGCGCGCCGGTGGCACATCTTGAGCCGCCGCGGCGGCCGAC
>CAZZXZ010000080.1:0-16494 GCA_964658135.1 uncultured Acetobacteraceae bacterium
GTAGGGAATCGGGTAGTGCCGCGCCTGGCTATTTCGGCCACGCCGCCGCCACGAGCTCGCAAAAAGTCGGGATAGGCTGTTCAGCAACGGCTTGGCGCACCATCAACTTCTGAAAGCCGGCATAGGCGAGCGGATTGCTCTTAATGTCGGCAAGGTGCGTGTTGAAATATACCTCGACGCTCATACCTGCATCGTCCGGCATCGGGGGCGGAGTGGTCGGTGCTTGCGCGACAAAGTTTGCTAGACGTTTTTCCGGCGATGCAGATTGCAATTTGGCGGGGTACTCGCGCCAGAAAGCGACCATGATACGGTTCGCCTCGTATTCGGCTTGCCAGGGATTCAATGGGCGTTGCGCCACTTCCTGTAGCCAATGACCAAGCTCGTGTGCGACGAGCAAGTTGTTGAATACTTCCGAATATTGTTCGCGCCCGGATAGGCCCAACGTCCCGGTTGCCGCGAAACGGTCCATCGCCGCGCGGCGAGCCGGGGCAAGAATCTCATATGGGACCAGGACCACGGCGCGGCTTGCGGGATCATAGAGTGTCGCTCCAGGTTTATTGGCGACGCGAATTGTTGGTTTGAATGGGGGCGAACGACCACAGGCCACAACAGCATCGTAAAAGGCATTTAATATGGGCTGCGAGTGTGTGATGACTGTCTCGACACCGAAAAGTTTATCCATTGTGACTTCGCCTAATCTCCGCACACATCCTCTCGCATTCCTCTTCAAATGTTCGCTCTATGACGGTCAGTTTAGTGCAGCGAACGTCTTCGGTTGTCCGCCTGCCGTCGGACGGCACGTCGAGGGGTGACCAGAGAGGGATTTCCGCCGGTAGCTGTCGCCCATGACCGCCAGCTCTCGAAAAGCGAGAAAATTGCGACTCGTCCGATGTAGGGAATTCTGAGAAAGAATTTCTATTTCATGATGACCCATTATCGGAAGCGCCGTCAGCCATCGTCGGGACAATTACCGTTTGTGACTTCGGCGTTCTTGCCCCCCATATAAGAAGCCAGAGAATAATTGGCAGCTCACCAAATTCGAGGACACCCGCGATGCTATCGACGGTACCTGCATAGTTGGGCAGTAGCAAAGTCGTAAACGAACTGGTGAGATACCCAAGGCCTGCAATGATCAGCAGAAAGCCGAAGACTCGGGGAATGAAGCCCGATTTGATGACGAGCATCCCGAACGGAAGCAACCATGCTCCCCAGAAAATTGGCTCCGCTGACCAGCATCATCGCCGCAATTTCATTGAGTACATTGATGAACACAATAGGCACGGAAACCAATGCCCCTAGAATCAGCATCTGCCGAGCATATGTTTCGTTTACGGGCTTGAGCAATCGATAGAGGGCCAAGACCACAAATACCCAAATGACTTCATGAACCAATTCACTTGAGATGCCGATGCGTAGAAGCGATTCGGAAGCTCTAATGTGATCTGCCAATGCCGTAGCATCGCCGCGGATGTACAACTGGCAATGGCAGCAATACGCAAGGCATTGTCGGCCGATGAATGACGGCAATTGGCAGTCGCTGTTATAGGCGGTCTCTGAGACTCGATCTCGGCCCTTGCCGTCCAATTCACGGAGGTGCGTGGCAGACCGCTTCGATGTTGTTCCCGTCTGGGTCGAGCACGAAGGCCCCATAGTAATTGGGATGATAGTGCGCGCGGATTCCGGGAGCGCCGTTATCGCTCCCACCCGCACTCATCGCCGCTTTGTAGAAGGCCTCGACTTGAGCTCGGGACGTCGCGCTAAACGCCACATGGACGGGTCCGTGTTGCTTTGCTCCAGTGCCGATCCAGAAAAACGGCCTGCCGTTCGCGCCGAATCCCACATGCGCATCCTTGCCGCTTTGTTCGACGGTGACTTCCATGACGACCGTGATCGATAAGGGTATGAGCGCAGCGAGGTAAAATCTCTTCGATCTGTCGATGTCGGTTACAGAGTATCCAATGTGATCCAGCATGGTGGCCTGCCCTAATTTACGGATTGATGAAGATACCAAGAAAGAGAGGATTCAACGCCTATTCTGATGCAAGATTAAGGTCATGCGATGAAGCACGCTATCCGAGTCGTTTCCGCGAACCTCGTCGCGATGTCGGAGGCTACCCAACCGGTGGATGTCCTGTGGCTGCACCTGTTCTACCACGATCTGCACACCGCGCTGATCCAGGCCGAGGGCGCAACGGCGTCGGGAGTTCCGGCTAAACCCAGCCCGTTAACTGATTGCTAATGATCCGGGTCAGCACTTCGGCATGCCTGTCGTCATCGTTCAAGCACGGTACCAGCCCGAACCTCTCGCCTCCTAGAGCATTGAACTGCTGGCGATATTCAATGGCGATTTCTTCGAGCGTCTCGATGCAATCCACCGCAAAAGACGGCGAGATTATGGTCATCTTGCGCACGCCACGCTTGGCGAGCTTCTTAAGAGCATCCTCGAAGAGCGGTTGCAGCCAAATGACTGGTCCAAAGCGCGACTGGTAGCAATGCGAATACTCGTCGGGCCCGAGGCCCAGGCGCTCCGCCACGAGCCGTGTAGTCGTTTCGGCTTGCACCTGGTAGCAATCCCCCTGCGCAACATAGGCCGCAGGAATACCGTGGTAGGACAGCAGTAAATGCGATCGCTCCCCCTCGGCGCTCCATGAGCTCTGAATTTTTTCGGTCAACGCGTCGATGTAGCCGGTATCGGCATAATAGTCGTTGACGAATCGGACTTCCGGCAACCAACGCCAGCGTTGTAACGCCTCACTCGTACGGTCGAAGACTGAGCCGGTCGTCGATGAGCAATACTGGGGATACAGCGGAAGCACCAGGAGACGTTTGACGTTCTGTTCTGCGAGCCGCTTGACCCCACTTGGAATGCTAGGATTGCCATAGGTCATCGCAAGCTCAACCCGTATCTCGTTGCTGAATTGCGCCTGTAATTGGCTACCGATCTTGTCGGCGAGTCGCTGCGAGTACACGAGCAAGGGAGAACCACCCCGCATCCAGACCTTGCGGTAATTGCGCATTGTGCGAATCGGTCGGAACGGTAGAATCGCTCCGTACAACAGCGGCGCCTTTAACAGAAACGGTGTGTCAATGACGCGGCGGTCACCCAAGAACTCCGCCAGATATCGTTGCACGTCGAGATAAGAGGGTGAATCCGGCGTCCCGAGGTTGACGACGAGCACGCCAACGCGCGCAGGGGTCGAAGCCGCCGCTTGCTCGACGGCGCGATAATAAGCCATTGGTCCGCTCCTTGGGGGAGTCCTTCGGTTCAGTATACTGCGCGGATCACGATGCCCTGCATCACTCTGTAGATACGCATCAATGACATCGCGAGCCTCGAACAGCGCACCTAGCTTTAAGTCAGTCTAGGCGCCGAGGCCGCGCAGGGGTGCATGTCCTCTCGTGGCTATGCGCAATATGGAATCCGCATCGCGAACGACGATTGACGACGCGCGCAAGCTGGGTCGAAGCGGTCGGTAAACTCAGCGCCGAAATACCAGCGGTGTCGCTGGATACGTGGGACAACGCGGGGAGAGACTTTCCGGATGACGGATTACCAACTTTACTACTGGCCCGTGCCGTTTCGTGGCCAGTTCGTACGCGCCGTGCTGGCCTTTGCGGGCAAGACCTGGACGGAGGGCGACCCGTCCGAAATCGCCGAGATGATGGACGGACCGGTGAAACGAATGCCGGTGCCCTTCATGGGGCCACCGCTCTTGATCGATACGAAAGCGGATTTTGCCATCGCCGAGATGCCGGCCGTGATCCTGTATCTGGGCGAGACATTGGATCTCCTGCCCGCGACCCCTGCGCTGCGGGCACTGACCTTGAAACTCGTCTGCGACGCCAACGACGTGATCGACGACATCACTCGGGACGGCGGCCGCGACCTGTGGACAGACAAGCGTTGGCAGGAATTCGTCCCTCGCCTGACGAAATGGATGTCGTTTTGGGAGGAGATCGGTCGTCGTCATGGACTCACGGCGAAGGGCGGCTTCATCCTCGGCGGCGCAACGCCGGGCGTGGCGGACGTCATCACCGGCACGCTGTGGTCGACCATGACAGAACACTTCCCCAAGATCGGGGCCTTGTTGAAACGTGTGGCGCCAAAAACGGCGGCGCTCACGCGCCGGATCTCTGCGCTTCCCGCGCTGGCCCAGCTGGCCGCCAAGGCGCGCGAGGACTACGGTGACGACTATTGCGGCGGACAGATCGAGAAGTCGCTACGCAAAGTACTGCACATGTAATTGTAGAAATCGAAATAGAGTCAGCCCGGTCTGCAGATATCCTCGTACATGATGCTGCAGCCGGAGGTCGGGGCCAGCCTGCGAGGAATAATCAACGTTCTGCCGCCTGTTTGAGTGTGGCTAACCAACGCTGGTCGCTTTCAAGCAATTCGGCCGACGAGTAGATCCGAGAGATCAGCCATCCCTCCATTGATTCCCGGGTCTTCACCAAAACGTATCCGTTGGGCAACAAGCTGAGCGTCCAACAGTGAATGGCATGGATGTGCAACATGCGGCCCGACCAGCATATTGAGCGATCGGGATCGACGAGCTGTATGGTGGAATGAATATTCATTCCACCGGTGGACCAAACGAATCGGGTGCCTACTGCGGCAGCCCCATGGACTGTCGTCTTGGAGATATCAGGCTGCCATCGAGGCCAATCGCTGATGTTGGTGAGAAGTCCCATGATTTTGCGCGCCGGTGCAGCAATAGCGATTTCGGCGGCGGCTTTGACGGGTGCATCTTCCTGAATTGATCCTCGAGCTGCGAGCCGGTTACGATTGGCTTCTGACTCTGTGCATCCAGTCAGACAAACCAACAGGACGTAAAGAATCGCGGGTCTTTTTACTCGCAAATAACCTCCGCATCTTCGTTCTAAAAAGTCACACTGAACTTGGAACTATGGCGCCCAAGTCGTAACGCAATTCGAACGAGCGCGGCACTCGGCGCTACCAAGCCGCGGGCGGTCGGGTCACTGCGAGTCGCCAAACCAGGCAGAAAAAACCTGTTTTAGGGATTTTGATGCCAATCAAAATCCATTTGTCGTGCCGTATCGAGGGCGAGTGGCCGGCCGCAAAGTCGTTCCACAAGATGAAGACTCATATCAATTCCCGCGGAAATGCCGGCAGACGTAACGATGGGACCTTCATCGACCCACCTTCGCTGCGGAATGACGTCGAGCGACGGGAACATCGTCTTCAGGTCGTCCAAATCCTCCCAATGGGTAGTTACTCTCTTTCCCTCGAGCAGACCTGCCTGTGCCAGAAGGAACGCGCCAGTGCATACGGAAGCGGTGAGCTGCGCACGTGCGGCCGTGCGTTCTATCCATTGCGCGACTGCAGGGGTTTCTAGCTCGGCTGTCACGATTCCACCCGGAATGATTAAAAGATCGATCGGCACGCCATCGGCGAACGTGTAGTCCGGCGTCAACACGAGCCCGGCTCTGGCGCGAACAGTGCCAACATCCCGGGCAATGGTGAAGACACTGAAGGGCTCCGACGCGGAGGGATTCGTCTTCGTAAATACCCGCGAAGCGGTGGTAAATACCTCATAGGGTCCCGCGAAATCCAAAATTTCGACATTCTGAAAAACGAAGATAGCGACAGAGATTGTCATCGAGACGTCATGTCGCAGCGCGGTCGTGTTTGACGATGCCATGCACGGTGTTCTTGCTGATCCCTCGGTGCCGAACACCCCCGATGAGTGTCCTTTCCGTAACCCAGTGTTGGTCTATTCGAAAAACAGATTAAAAGGGACCGCCAGGCGTCGTCAAGAACTCATGACCGAGCCGCAGCGGTCGAGCCGTACCGCCTCAAGTGCGGCGCGATGAATCTTCGTGCTGCCGGCACCGCCCCCCGCCTCAATCCGTCCGTATCGTCTGTTCCATTTCCCGCAGCAGATCCGCCAAACTGCCGTCCGAATCGGTTTCGTTCACGACCACGGCGCCCTGTTCGTCGGTCTCGAGGTGCAGGAGGCCAGGGTTTTCGAGTTCCACGCGGGCGAGCAAGGAAGCCTGCTGCTGGTACTGTCGCAGCAGGCGGCGGCTGCGGTCTTCGAGCTGCCGATGGGCGAGCGCTTGTTGCACCGAGCAGATCAAATCCACGGGATTACAGGGCTTCAAGAAAAATCGGTGGACTTCGCCTTCGTTGATGGCGCGCACCGCGGCCGTGAGGCTGGCCTGTCCCGAGAGGATCATCCGGATGGTGTGCGGGTACTGTTTGCGTACATAGCCGAGCAACTCCGAGCCGGACAGGCCGGGCATTTGTTCGTCGGAGATGACGACGTCGATGGGCCGCTGCGCCAGGATGTCCTGGGCCTGCGCTGCCGAGGTTGCCGTCAGGAATTCGTACGGTTCGCGCCGCAGCGTACGCTTGAGCGCCTCGGTCACGCTCGGCTCGTCGTCGACCAACAGGATGGTTGCCAGCTTGGTAAGGTTGTTCATTCGTCCTCAGATCGCGGTACGCACGCGGAACGGTTCGGTGACGCCGACGCCGCTCGCGATGCTGATCAGCCGGACGATGAGCGTGCGGGTCACTTCGGCTCCGGCCGGCACCAGCCGAATACCTTTGCTGCTGAGGAGGTCCTCGTCGAGGACCATTCCCGGCGCGAGGTCCTGCAGGCGAATCTGGCGCATGACCGTCGCCTCCTTGACGATGGTCAACGTACGCAAGGCGCTGATGATCGCGGCGGGCAATCCCAGCTTGGATGTGCGCAACGCGTCGATGGCGGCGTCGCGGTGGGCGCCGCGCATCAGCTGACGATCGAGTTCGATGGCCGTGCGCAGGAGGAGCTGTCCGACGCTGCGTACGTCCCACAGCTCGAGCTCGGCGGGTTTTCCCGCGAGGTCCGGCATGCCGAATTGACCGCCGACGATCGCGGCCACCTCGTCGAGCCGCGGAATGGCCGCCAACAACCTGCCGGCGATCTCGGGATGTCCATCGTAGAGCCGGCGTTCCTCCTCGCTCAACCCTTGGTCCGCCTCGACCTTCTGCAGAATCTCCTTCGGCAACGCCACGCAGCCGATTTGCGAAACGAACGCCGCCAAGCCCCACTGCCAGCGTGGCGGAAGGCCGAGCGCGACGGCCAGTTCCAGGGTGTAGCGTTGCAGTCGCGCGGCGCGGCTCGACGCTGCGGGAGCCACCAAGCCGAGCATTTCGATGAGCATCTTCACCGAGCCGCTCAAGGTCTGCTCCAGCAAGACCTTTTCGGCAGTCAGCAGCCGGTGCTGGGTGATGCCGTCGTTGACGGCGGCCAGCAGCTGCGGCGCCGCGCACGGTTTGCTCAGGAAGCGGTAGATGTGTCCCTCGTTGACCGCGGCGATGGTGGCCTGCAGATCGGCCTGACCGCTCAGAATCATGCGCACCGTATCGGGATGCTTCTCGCGCACCTGGGCGAGAAACTGGGCCCCGTTCATGGCCGGCATTCGCATGTCCGAGACGACCAGCGCGAACGGGCCCGAGCGCTCCAACAGCTGCAGCGCTTCGCCGCCGCTCGAGGCGGTGCGCACCTCGACGTGCTTGTGCAGCGTACGCTGGATGGCGCCGAGCACGTTTTGTTCGTCGTCGACGAAGAGTACTTGCTCGCTCATGCGGGCGACCCGGCCTGCGAGGCGTTGACCGCGGCGGTCCACAACGGCATGTGCGAGACCCTGCCGTGGCGTTCCAGAAAACCTGCCTCGGGCTCGATCGCGCCGTCGGTCTCGCTGCCGTGCGCCAGGCGGCTGGCGATGTGGACGATTCCCGCAAGACCGAAATCGACCGCCGACGCGTGGCTCGGCACATGATGATAGGCGACGGCTTCCACGATGGGTGTGGGAAAACCCCACAACGCCAGCAGGTACGCGCCGACCGCTGCATGTTGCGACAGCGGGTGCAGCGCCCCGGTCTGTTCGATGGCGACCGTCTTGCCGATGTCGTGCAGCATGCCCGCCATGAACGCTTCGTCCGCTTTGGCCGCGGAGAGATGTTCTTGGAGCGCGATGATGCGCGCTGCGGTGGCCGTCTGCACACTGTGCTGCCACAGCTGTTCGTGACTCACCCCGGCCGACGGAGGGAGTTCGACGCCATGAAAGATGCCGTGACCGAGCGCCAGGGAGCCGACGGTATCCAGTCCGAGATAGGCCACGGCCCGGCTCAGGGTGTGGATCGATTGCCGCGCGCCGAAGAAGGCGGAGTTCACCAGTTTCATGATGTTGGCGGTCATCGCCACGTCGCCCTCGATGATGGCCGCGACATCGGCGATCGACGCCTCCGCGCGCCGCAGGCAGGAGAGTAAGCGCTGGAACGTCCGCGGCGCACTCGGCAACATGCTGACACGGCCCACCAACGCGGCGAGATGCTCGCTGTTCAACAGGTGCCGCAAATGCTGGGTCTGCAGAATGGCGGCCTTGATGGCGGCACTGTCGCAGGGCTTGGCAAGGTACTGATGGGCGGTGCCCACCGAGCGGATGATACGACCGGGGTCGGCGTGGCCGGATAGAATGAAGCGCGCCACCTGCGGAAAGCGCTCGTTCACCGCCGCGAATAATTGCCAGCCATCCATGTCCGGCATGCGCAGGTCGGCGATCAGCACGTCGGTGGGTTTTTCCGCCAGCATCTGCAGGGCTGCGGCGCCGCTTTGCACGAAATCCATGTCCCACTCGCTGCGCATGGGATGCAGCGCGCGGCGGATGCCGTGCAGCATGTTCACTTCGTCGTCGACGAACAGAATGCGGATCATGCGAGGGGCAGCCGGATGTAGAACGTGGTTCCCTTGCCGCACTCGGTGTCGAAGCTGAGCGTTCCGGCATGCTTGTTCACGATCACGCTGCGCGCGATCGCCAAGCCCTGGCCGGTGCCGCGGCCGACCTCTTTGGTGGTGAAGAACGGATCGAAGATCTTGCCGCGCGCCGCTTCGGGAATGCCCGTGCCGGTGTCGGTGATCGCGATTTCGACGTCGTGCTCGCGCGCCTGAGTGCGGACGGTGAGTCTGCCGTGCGCACCGCCCGCCTTGACGACGTCGTCGATGGCGTGCGCTGCATTGACCAGCAAGTTGAGCACCACCTGGTTGATCTCGCCGAGATAGCACTGCACGGGCGGCAGCTCGCCGAGGTCGACTTCGAGTTCGGCGATGTGCTTGTATTCGTTGCGGGCGACCACCAACGTGCTGCGAATGGCCTGATTCAGGTCGGCGAAGGTCTTCTGTGCCTGGTCGGGATGCGCGAATTCCTTCATGGACTGCACGATGGTGGTGATGCGCCCGAGTCCTTCGAGCGCCTCGGCGATGGCGGGTGGGATATTGCCCATCAAGTAGTCGAGGTCGGCCGTCTGCTCGGCGTCGCGCGCCGCGCGGACCGCGCCGGACGGATCGCTGCCCGCTTCGACCACGCGGAGCAGCGCGCCATAGGCCGCGACGACCTGGCCGATGTCCCCCATGTTGCTGCCCACGAAACGTATGTTGTCCGTGACGAATTGCAGCGGTGTATTGATCTCATGGGCCACGCCGGCCGCCAGCCGACCCACCGATTCGAGCTTCTGAGAAGCGGCCAGCTCGCGCTCCAACCGGCGCAGGTCGGTGACGTCCTGCATCAAGCCTCGCAACAGCTTCGCGCCGTCGCTGAGCTCGCAGGTTCCCATCCAGCGTACTTCGAGGCGCCGGCCGTCGGCCGGTGTCAGCGTCGCCTCGAACTCGAACGGCCCGTCGACACATTGATCGAACTGGGTTCTGATCTCCGCATTGCCGTCGCGCGGGAGGATCAAATCGAGGGCGCCCGGTTCCTGCCAGCGCGCCGGCGGTACGCCGCTTCGCAGGACGGTCTGCCGGCCGATGTACGGAAACGATCCTTGCTTGAGATCCAGCGTGAACGGCACCGCGTGCGTGCTTTCGGCGATCAGACGGAACATCTCGCGGCTTTGTTCCAGCGCCCGCGTCCGTTCGGCGACCAGACGTTCCAGGCGCTCGCGCTCGGTGGAGACCAGATGTTCGTGCTCCGCCGCGAAACGATTCAGTTCCACCACCATGACGTTGAAGGCATGCGCCAGCGCACCGATTTCATCCTGCGCCCCGTCGTCGAGCTTGGCCTGCTTCAGTTCGCCGGACGCCATGCGATCGGCGGCGTTCGCGATGTCGACCAGGCGCCGCACGATGCGGCGTGAAGTCTGCAATGCCAGGATGAGAGCGCACAGCACCACCGCCGTCCCGATGCCGGCGGCGATCCAGCTATCGTGCCGGTGGAGCTCATCGATGGGCGCGGTGGAGAGGCTCACGTACACGCGACCGACGTGTCCCTGGCGCGTCGTGACGTCACCGACGGCACTGACGTGCTTGCTCTCGGTGCGGGTGTCCGCGGCGCCCGCGTCGAGGTGCAGCGGATGACTGCCGCGGCCTTCGATGAGGTCGCCGTCCCGCGAATACACCGCCAGTCCATCGATGTCGCGGTCACCGCGCAGCGAGTCGAAGGCCGTTTGCGCATTTTGCGTATCGTCGTCGGCGCCGCGCGACTCGAGCTGTTGACGGATCTGTGTGACCAGGCGCAGCGATTTACTGTGCAGCCCAGCATGCATGCGATGGCCGGCCAGGGTCGTCAGGGTACCGGTCGAGATGGCGGTGGTCGCAATGGACACGAAAGCGAAGGCCAGCATCAGCTGAACTCGTAACGGCAGATTGGTCAGCCGTTTGCCGACGTTCATTCCTGTAACGCGCATGCCAACTCCCTTTGGGAATGCGCCTGCATCCCTGCGGCAGACTGCGTGGACCGGGCCACGCTGCCGCTGAATCGTCGAATGGATCTAGTTTTCTATCTGCGGTGGAGCATGGGCGTCCCGGCGGGAACTCGCGGCATGAAGTTCACAGATTCGGAAAATTCTGCAACGGGTCATCGCCAGGCTGTGCCGTCGCCGCGCGAATCCGGCGGCTGCTGACACACGCGCCAAATTCGTAGGCCATGTCACTGAAGCGTTGCGGTTTCAAAATTTCTAGTGATATTCTCGGTGGCAGTTGTATACAAGTTGGTCCGCTAGAGACCGACTGCTACGCGAGGGATGCATGAGTTCACGAACGCCTTGGGTTGCCGCCATGGTGGCGACCGTCGCCGCCCTGATGTCCACGAATCGGTCCGCCGCGCAGCAGACGCCAGAGTCGGGGACCAACGACGAGCTGGGCGAAATCGTCGTCACGGCCCGGCAGCGTGCCGAAAAGCTGGTCGACGTGCCCGTCAGCATGCAGGTGTTCACGGCCGCCGACATCAAGACGGCCGGAATCGAGCGGCCGCAGGACTTCATCGCGCTGACCCCGGGTGTGTCGCAAACCGCGGGATCCGAAGCGGGCGAACTGCAGGTCAGCATCCGCGGCATCAATACCGGGCGCGACGCGGAGACGAATTTCGCGCTCGTCATCGATGGCGTGTTGCAGGTGAATCCGAACAGCTTCAATCAGGAATTCGCCAACATCGACCAGATCGAAATCCTGAAGGGGCCGCAGGGAGCGCTATACGGACGCAACGCAGTGGCGGGTGCGATGCTCGTCACCACCAAAAAGCCTGGCGATACGTTCGAGGCGGACGCCAAGGTCGGCTACGGCAACAAGAACACCCAGACGGCGAATTTGTACCTGAGCGGTCCGTTGGCCGACGGTATCTCGGCGGGCATCGGCGCGTTCTACCGCAAGACCAACGGCTTCTTCAACAACAGCTATCTGAACTGCGACGATTGCTCCGATTACTACAAGGAAACCGGTGTGACGCCGCGGCTGATTTTCAAGCTCGGCGAGAGCGGCAGCATCGACGTCAAGGCCAAGTATTCCAAGATAGAATCGGGTGCCATCAATTTCAACGCGGCGTTCGCGGTCCCGGGCCTGGCCAGCGCGTTCGACAACCCGGATTTCTTCCAGAACGTCAACGATCATCAGTTCGATTACATCAACAACATCATTCCGCGCAACGAGCAGACCAACAAGCAGATTTCCGCCAAAGGCGACTGGAAATTTCCCATCGGTACCCTGACGGCGATCGCTGCCTACGCCGACGAGACGAACTACTTCCTGACCGACGCCACCAGCGCGTCCTTCGGTCTTTACAGCAACGTCCCGACCAGCGTCGGCCCCAACGTATGTTCCGCCTCGCTGGCGGCCGCCCCGGGCTCGCCGCTGCCGTCGCCCACTTTCTATGCCAATCAGTTCGGCCCGGGTAATCCGGGATTCGCGGTGCTGCCGCCCTACAGTCCGACCACCTGCGACGGCTACCAGTATCAACAGCGCGACGAGATCGACAGGTCGTTCGAAGTGCGGCTGGTTTCGCCGGGTGACCAGTCGCTGCGTTGGCAGGGTGGTCTTTTTTATGCCGACATCAAGCGTCACGTCGACGTGTCCCAGGGCTCCGACAACGGCGCCGGCTTTCTGGCGCAGGCCTTCGTGCCGACCGGCGGTCCGAATCCCACCGACCTCGAGTACGACGATGCTTTCCACAGCAAGGTGGCCGCGGTGTTCGGACAGATCGCCTACGACATCGTGCCGAACGTGGAGGCCGCGCTGGCGCTGCGCTACGATCGCGAAAAGCGCAGCGTGGAGAATCTGGACGGAACCGGTGCTGATGCGCTGGCGCAGACACCGTGTTTCCAGCAGGGCGCCGGCTGTACGGCGGCCACCGCGGTGCAGCCCTACATCAACCCGGCCTACAACACCGATCCGGCCCTCGCGACCACCGGTATCCCAAGCCGTGAACAGACCTACAGTCAGGTGCAACCGAAGCTCTCGCTGAATTGGAAGGTGCGCGACGACACGTCGGTGTACGGATCCTACGGCTACGGCTTTCGCAGCGGCGGTTTCAACTCCACCGGCAGCGCGGCCACGGTGTTCAGCGACACCACCGGCTATGGCGCGTTTCGCGACGTGGTGAATGGCGTGCCGGTGGCCTCACAGCCGGCATTGCCGGTGGCATCGCTCGGCACCTGCGCCAACGGCCAGAACAATGCGGTGGTCTACAACGCCCAGGGCGTGGGTACCCCGACGTGCGGCGGCACGCCCACCTACGCGAACGGCGTCAGCGATACGTACAAAAAAGAGGTCTCTAAGGCGGCGGAATTGGGGTTCAAGGCCGAACTGCTGGATCGCTCGCTGTTCGTCAGCGGGGCCGTGTATCGCACCAAGGTCGACAACATGCAGATCTTCAATTTCTTCGCCGGTCCGTTCGGACTGCTGCGGGTGGTGACCAACATCGATGAGGCCACGCTCAAGGGCGTCGAGGGCGGGGTGCGCTGGGTCGCGAATCGCTACGTCAGCCTGTTCGGCGGCATCGGCACCGTCAGCAGCCGCATCGACAGCTACTCCGGCCGTCCGTACACGGTGGGCAACTCCGTGCCCTATGCGCCCAAGTACACCGGTGATGCCGGCGTCGACTTCACCGTGCCGTTCGCGGCCGGATTGGCCCTGGTGGCGCGCGCCGACATGACGTCCACCGGCAAGACCTGGTTCAGCCCCGTGCAGAACAATCAGGTGCAGTCCGAGTTCGGCACCGCCGACTACTCGAAGACGGAACGCGACGCCTTCACGCTGTTCAATGCGCGCCTCGGCGTGCGAGCCGACAACTGGGACGTCACCGCCTGGAGCCGCAATATCGGCAACAAACAGTATCTGGCCGAAGTGATCCCCGCGCCCGAGTTCGGCGGCTCGTTCGTCAGTTCCGGCACCGGACGCGCCTATGGCGTCGAGGTGGGGTACCGCTTTCGGTAACGCTCGATCCAGCGATTTGCATTGCCGCCGTGTCCGGGGTCACAACGGCTATCATTGGGCCACCGCTAACTCGAGGTTTCCCATGCTTGCCTGGTTCGAACGACGGGTCGATCCGTTTCCTGAAGCGCTTCCCAAGGCGATGCCGCCTGGGTTCTTCGCCTTCTTGTGGGAATGCGCCGCGGGCGTACGGCCCTACCTTTTGTGGATGACGCTGTTGACGGCCGCCATCGGGGTCTTCGAGGCGTTGTTGTTCTCGATGCTGGGGCGCTTGATCGACTGGCTGGGGGCGTCGGGACCGGCGCGTTTCTTCGTGGAGCAGCGCACGCACCTGACGTGGCTCGCGCTGATCCTGGTGGTGAGCCCGCTGGTCATCGCGTTGCAGGCGTGGCTCAAGTATCAGTCCATCGGGCCGTCGTTTCCGATGCGCCTGCGCTGGATTTTTCATCGCCGCATGCTCGATCAGTCGTTGAGCTTCTTTCAGGATGAGTTCGCCGGGCGCATCGCGGCGAAGGTGATGCAGACGGCGCTCGCGGTGCGCGACACGTGGACCACCGTGGCGGACATTTTGGTATACGTGGCGGTGTACTTCATCACCGTGGCGGTGGTGGTGGCCCGCCTCGATTGGTGGCTGCTGATGCCGTATCTCGTTTGGATGGTGGGCTACACCGTGGCGCTGATCTATTTCGTGCCGCGCATGGGAAGGCTCGCCGCGGCGCAGGCCGATGCCCGCTCACTGATGACGGGGCGGATCAGCGACGCGTACACGAACATTTCGACCGTCAAGCTGTTCTCGCACGGCCGGCGCGAAGCGGATTTCGCGCGCACGGCCATGACCGAATTCTTGGCGACGGCGCGGGGTCAGACGCGACTGGTCAGTGGTTTCGAGATCGTCAACCACACGTTGAGCATGGCGCTGATCGGCGGCACGGCGGCGGTCGCCATCGAATCGTGGGCGCAGCAGCGGGCGGGGATCGGCGCCGTGGCGGCAACGACCGCGCTGGCGTTGCGTCTGAACGGCATTTCGCATTGGATCATGTGGGAGCTGGCGACGTTGTTCGAGAACGTCGGCACGGTGCAGGACGGCATCCGCACCTTCGCGCGCGCTACCACGGTGACCGATGCGCCGCAGGCACAGCCGTTGCGTGCCACGCGGGGTGAGGTTCGCTTCGAGCACGTCCGGTTCCACTATGGCGGGGCCAAGCGGGTGATCGACGATTTGTCGCTGGTCATCCGGCCGGGCGAGCGCATCGGTCTGGTGGGCCGCTCCGGGGCGGGCAAGTCGACGGTGGTGAACCTGCTGCTGCGCTTCTACGATCTAGAGGCGGGGCGGATACTCATCGACGGGCAGGATATCGCGGCGGTCACGCAGGAAAGTTTGCGGCACCAGATCGGCATGGTGACGCAGGATACCTCGCTGCTGCACCGCTCCATTCGTGACAACATTCTGTACGGGCGACCCGCTGCGACGGACGAAGCGATGCATACGGCCGCGCGCCGGGCGAAGGCGGAGGAGTTCATCGACTCGCTCACCGATGCGCACGGCCGTCGCGGCTATGCAGCGCACGTGGGCGAACGCGGAGTGAAACTGTCGGGAGGCCAACGACAACGCATCGCGATTGCGCGTGTCATGTTGAAGGACGCGCCGATTTTGCTGCTGGACGAGGCAACCAGTGCGTTGGACTCCGAAGTCGAGGCGGCGATCCAGGAGACCTTGAGCGTGCTGATGCGCGGTAAGACGGTGGTGGCCATCGCGCACCGGCTCTCCACCATCGTGATGATGGACCGGCTGCTGGTGTTGGATGCGGGACGGGTGATCGAGTCGGGCACCCATGCGGAGCTGCTCGCGCGCGGCGGCCTGTATGCGCGGTTGTGGGCGCATCAGAGCGGCGGCTTCATCGGGGAGCAGGCCGCCGCGGGCTAGCGCGTCCTCAGTTCACGCTGGTCGTGATGATCTGCACCAGCGCTGAATCGTAGTCGGTGAGGTACAGCGTGGCATCGTCACCGGCCAGCGTCACCGTGCGCGGGAAGTAGTGCGCCGGCACCGTCTGCAGCACGGCGGGATTCACCGGCGTGGCAGCCATCAACGCGAGGTTGCCGACCACGGCCGGTGCGGAGAAGCGATTCGAATTGGCCACCGCCAACAGCTGCTCGTGATCGAACAGCTGCAAGCCCACCGGCGCGATACCGCCCGTATCGCCGTAGCCGAGCAGCGCATGATCCGGGTCGCTCTCCAGCATGTGAGTGCTGAACGCCAGCACGCGATTATCGCCGCGGGCCGCCACCCAGATGACCTGACCATCGGCAGTCTCCACCACCCGTACGGGGGAGCAGCCGGCGGCCACCGTGGCGATGATCGCCGACGCGTCGGGCGTCGTCTCCGCTTTCGCGACATCGACCACCGACACCAGCCCGTACATGCTGGTGGGGCCGCTGCTGGACGCGGTGCAGCCCGCGTGCGCCAGCACCGGGTTGTCGGTCGCCGCCACCGTGAGCGTGGCGCTCGGCTGGTCGACCTCGCTGGTGATGTAGAGCCGCGAGTCGTCGGGGGAGAGGGTGACGTTGGCGATGGAGTTACCACCGGTCGAGAACTGACCGAGCAGGGTACCGGAGCTCACATGGCCGCTTGCGTCGTACTCGAGCGCCACCACGCCGACGTTACCCGGGATGTTCGCGCCGGTGCTGTCTTGCGCGACCACACCGTATTCGTTGGCCACGAAAGCGTACCGGCCATCTCGCGTGACGGCGACGGCGAACGTGCCTTGGCCGGTGGACGGCGCACCCTGCGAGA
>CAZZXZ010000081.1:0-5168 GCA_964658135.1 uncultured Acetobacteraceae bacterium
CCGGCTATGGCGCGGGTGGGGTTGTAGGCGGTGGAATGGGCTCCGGTATCGCAGGTGGTTTGGCGTCGGGCTTGGCGGTGGGCGCTGGGGTGGTGGCCGGGGAAGAGCTCGCGCACCATTTCATGGACGGTGGCAATCGTGAAAATAATGTACAGCCGGCGCCGGATAACAGTGGTTGGAGTGCACCGAGCAACGGCGACATGGGCGGTTCTGACTTCGGTGTGAACGACGCCGGCTCCTGGGACGACAGCTCGGGTGGCGGTGGTGGTGGCGGCGACGATTGGACTTGAACTAAGATCTACTGACAATTCCGCAATGGAAAGAAAGGGCGCGTTCAGCGCCCTTTCTTTTGCACGGCGTTTGCGACGGCCTCGGCCACGGCATCGTGCAAGCGTTGTAACCCGAATGAAATATCTTGCACCACCCCGTCGACGAAAAACGTGGGTGTGGCGCGAATCCGGCTCAGTCGTCCTCCCACCGACGAGTCTCGTACGGTTTGGAGGTAAACCTGATCCTGCATCTCTGCCGTGTAGCGCACGGGATCGAGACCCACTTCGTCGGCATAGCGGCGCAAATCGTGGCTCCCGAGGTGTGCCTGGTTGGCAAACAGCCGATCATGCATGGCCCAAAACTTCCCTTGCGCACCCGCCGCCTCGGACGCCTGCGCCGCCATCAACGCATGCGGATGCGCTTCTTCGAGCGGAAAATGCCGGAAGATGAAGCGAACATCCAGCGGATATTTCTCCAGCAGCAGCGTGGCGGTTTGCGCCGCCATCTTGCAGGACGGACATTCGAAGTCGCCGTACTCGATGACCGTGACCCGCGCATGCTCGCCGCCATGCGCATGATCGGTGGATTGCACCGGGACGGCCAATGTGACGGTATGACCGGTCTGATTCATCGCTACCGCCTCAACTGATGATGATTTTCGGCGCCGCTGCGAAACCATCCACGATGAGTTTGTTGATGCGCCGAACGAAAATCGCCGGATCCTCGAGCTCGCCGCCCTCGGCCAGCATGGCCTGATCGTACAGCACGTGCGCAAGCTCGGCGAAGGCCGTTTCATCGGACGACTCTTTGAGGCGTTCGACAAGCGCATGCTTGGGATTCAATTCGAGAATGGGCAGCGTCGCGAAAGGATTATTCTGACCCGCTTGCTTCAGGATACGGCCCATCCGCAGGCTGACCCCAAACTCGCCGGCCACCAGCACCGCGGGCGAGTCGGTCAAGCGACCGGACACGCGCGCGCTGGCGATCTTGCCGAGTAGCGCCTTGCCGAGACGATCCACGGTATCCTTGTAGGTCGATTCTACCGCGGCCTTTTCCGGTGTTTCGATGTTGGATGCGACGTCGGCGGCGGCGCTCGCGACGTTCGTCAAGTTCTTGCCGTCGAATTCGTGGAGGTGGCTCGTGACCCATTCATCGATTCGATCGGTGAGCAGCAACACCTCGAAACCGGACGCGCCGAAGCCCTCCAAATGCGGGCTGTTGCGCGCGGCACCGAGCGAGTCGGCGGTGAGGTAGTAAATGGCTTTCTGGTCCGCCTTCATGCGCGATACGTAGGCCTCGAGCGTGACGTCGGGGGCGTCCCCGGCGGAGGCCGTGGAGTGAAAGCGCAGCAATTTGGCGATACGGGTTTTCTGACCGGCATCGTCGATGACGCCCTCCTTCAGCACCACGCCGAACGTTTTCCAGAACTCCGCATATTCCTCAGGCTTATCGGTGCTCAGTTCCTCGAACAGGTCCAACGAACGCTTCACCAGGGCGGATTTGATTTTCTCGACCGTGCGATTGTTCTGCAACAACTCGCGCGACACGTTGAGCGGCAGATCGGCGGTATCGACCAGCCCACGCATGAAGCGCAGCCACGGCGGCAGCAACTCGGCCGTCTTATCCATGATGAATACGCGCTTGACGTACAGTTGCACCCCGCCGCGGGGATCGCGTTCGAACAAGTCGAATGGTGCCCGCTTCGGCAGATACAGCAGCGACGTGTACTCGATATTGCCCTCGACCTTGTTGTGAGCCCACGCGCGCGCATCGTCCGTGTCATGCGTGAGATGCTTGTAAAACGCCTGGTAGTCCGCGTCGCTCAATTCGGACTTCGGGCGGGCCCAGAATGCCTTGGCCTGATTGACCGTCTCGTCCGTTTCGCCCGCCTTCAGCACGATGGGTATGCTCAAATGATCGGAGTACTTGCGCACCAGTTGCCGCAATCGCGCAGGCTCGAGAAATTCCTTGTCCTCGTCGCGCAAATGCAGGATGACCTCGGTACCCCGTTCGGTCTTCTCCGCGCCCTGGATCTCGTAGGACCCCTCGCCGTCCGAATCCCAGCGCACCGCGTCGGCAACCGTGCTCTTCGTCAGCACCGTGACTCGATCCGCCACGATGAACGCCGAATAAAAACCGACCCCGAATTGACCGATCAGCTGAGCATCCTTGGCCGAATCCCCGCTCAAGCCCTCGAGGAACTTTTTGGTACCCGAGCGGGCAATGGTGCCTAGATTGTCGATGACCTCGTCCCGAGTCATGCCGATGCCGTTGTCCTTGACCGTGAGGGTGCCGGCTTGCACGTCCGGTATCAACGCGATCGAGATCTCGTCGGCACCCAGCAAGGCCGGATTCGCGAGCGACTCGAAGCGCAATTTCTCGCATGCATCGGCTGCGTTCGAAATCAACTCGCGCAGGAAAATTTCCTTGTGCGAGTACATCGAATGGATGACCAGCCGAAGCACTTGCTTGGTCTCGGCTTGGAACTCTTTAATCTGTGGCTGTGTTTCGGTCGTCATGGCCTTACAATCGTGATGGATGAATTGGCGCGGCGGTTTCGGTCCGCACCGCCTAGTTGGGGTCGCCGCTCGATACTTCAAGCAGGCTTTCAGGAGGTTGCCTCCAGGAATCGACGACGTAACGTGACGAACAGTGGCACTGTCAGGGCCGTTTGGGCCGCACTGGCCGGCAACCTCTTGGTCGCCGCCGCTAAATTCGTGGCCGCGTTCATGACCGGCTCGGCGGCGATGCTGAGCGAAGCCGTACATTCGCTGGTCGATACCGTCAATGAAGTCCTGTTGCTGTACGGCATCGCGCGCTCCGCGCGGCCGGCGGATCGCTCGCATCCTCTGGGTTATGGCCGCGAACTCTATTTTTGGAGTTTCGTCGTTGCGCTGCTCATTTTTGCCATCGGCGCCGGCGTCTCGGTCTATGAGGGCATTACCCGCATCCTCGATCCGCAGCCCATCGAACACCCGCGCGTGATCTACACCGTGCTCGCGCTTGCGCTGGTGTTCGAAGGATCGTCATGGTGGATCAGCCTGCGCGCCTTTGGCGCCACCCGGCGCAATCTTAGCTGGTGGGAAGCGTTTCGCCGGTCGAAGGATCCACCGGTATTCATCGTCGTGTTCGAGGATTCGGCCGCTCTGCTCGGCATTCTCGCCGCGGCGGCGGGCACCACGGCCGCGCTGCTCACCGGCGATGCGCGCTGGGACGGCGCAGGCTCGCTGGTCATTGCCGGCATACTCGCCGGCGTCGCCGCCCTGCTGGCCCGCGAGTCGAAGGCGTTGCTGATCGGCGAACGTGCCGACCCGGTTTTGAGCGAGGCGATCTTACGGATCGCGGCCGGCATCGACGGCGTCTGCAGCGCCAACAGTATCGTGACCGTGCAGATCGCCCCGCATAGCGTGATCGCCACCTTGAGCCTGGATTTTTCGGATACGTTGCGCGCCCCCGACATCGAGCGGGCCGTCGTCGAACTGGAAACCCGCATCCGCGCCGCTCATCCCGAGGTGTACGCCGTGTTCGTCAAACCGCAGAGCGTGCAGCTGGCCGCTCTGAACCGGCGCGACGGCAGCGGCGGCATGATGCCCGACCCACCCTACGAGCCGGACCCCACCGCTGACGGTTGAGGCATGGCATCAGGGCCACGCGGCGCGCGGATTGAAATTGAACTCGCGCCGCATGCGCTCGTAAGCCTCGCGCGCAGCCGGCGTTTCCGCATTCGGCGTCACCAGTTTAATGCTGACGAACTGGTCGCCGCTGGGTGTGCCGGGCAAGCCGCGACCCCGCAACCGCAAGCGTTGACCCGACTGGGCGCCGGCGGGGATGGTGAGTTCGACGGTGCCGCCCAAGGTGGGAACGGCCACCTTGGCGCCCAAGGCAGCCTCCCACGGCGCCAGCGGCAACTCCACCTGCACATCCTTGCCCTGCGTAGTGAAGATCGCATGGGCGCGCAGTTTGACCCGTAGGATCAACGCCGCACGGCCACCGATCCCACCGATGCGCAAAGCCTGACCGTCGATGACTCCTGCCGGTATCTGCACATCGACCAGGCGGGCACGGCCGTTCTCGCTGATCGTGACGCGACGGCGGGTACCCAAGAATGCCTCTTCGATCGACACGTCGATCGACCCGCCGTCCGCATCCGCGGCCGCATGGATGCCCGCGCCACCCGCCGCGGCCGACTGGCCGAAGAGGCTCGAGAAGAAGTCGCTGAAGCCGTTCAGATCGGCGGGGCGCTGGCCGCTCGATTGACCGTACCGCTGTTGCCAATCGGGCGGCGGCCGAAACTGCTGGCCCGACCGATAGTCGCGCCCCAATTGATCGTACGATGCCCGCTTTTGCGGGTCCTTGAGCACTTCGTAGGCTTCCTGGACCTCCTTGAATTTCTCTTCGGCGTTTTTTTCCTTGCTGACGTCAGGATGATACTTGCGCGCCATTTTGCGATAGGCCCGCTTCATTTCGGCCGCATCGGCACCTCGGGTCACCCCCAGCGTCTCGTAGTAATCCTTGAATTGCATGCCCCGACCCACCTACCCTATTATCGTTAAATGCACCGCCAGCAACATCCGCTGCCCGAACGGGCGAGCTTGAAACTTCGCTCCCTCGTCCTGATCATCAGCCTATCGCGATCTCATAGTGCGGTTCATTCTCCCAAACAAAAGGGCCTGGCGAAGGGCTTTTCTCAAGGGCCGTGACAGAGTCGACCGCGAGTGCGGGCCGCCCCTGTTATTTTCGCCCCGGGCACGGCCGGCTCCTTCTTGTACACTCAGGGCATCGATCTTTAGGAAACCTCAATGACACCCGAGAATGACATCGCCTCTGAGCCGCCCGTCGCCGAACGCGTCGGCATGGAATTGTCGCGCTGGTTCGACAACAGCGACTTCGGCACCCGG
>CAZZXZ010000081.1:5178-16329 GCA_964658135.1 uncultured Acetobacteraceae bacterium
GGTGAAACCCGCTCCGGTCGCCAAGGAAACGGTGCGCGGCGATGTGAGTCGCCGCGTCGATTGGGCTCGGGTATTGCCCTTCTTGGGAATGCATTTGGCCTGCTTGGCGGTGATCTGGGTGGGCTTCAGCTGGACCGCGCTGGCCGTTACGGCGGCGCTCTATGTAGTGCGCATGTTCGCCATCACAGGTTTTTATCACCGTTATTTCTCGCACCGCACCTTCAAAACGTCGCGAGCCGGACAATTCATCTTCGGCTTGCTCGGTGCGTCCGCCGTGCAACGCGGCCCCATCTGGTGGGCGGCGCATCATCGCCACCATCATGTTTATTCGGACAAACCCGAGGACGTCCATTCACCCGTCCAGCACGGATTTTTCTGGAGCCACATGGGGTGGTTCATGTCGCACAAGCATTTCGTGGCCGATTTGTCGCGCGTCAAGGATTTGCTGAAATATCCGGAACTGCGGTTTTTGGACCGCTTCGATATCGCCGTGCCGATCGTCTTGGGGCTCGGGGTATTTTTGCTCGGTGTTCTGCTCAAGCATGTCGCCCCGGGCCTTGGCACGTCGGGTGGACAGATGCTGGTGTGGGGATTCTTCATCTCGACCGTGCTGGTCTATCACGCCACCTACACGATCAATTCGTTGTCGCACGTTTTCGGGCGGCAACGCTACGCGACCGGCGATGCGAGTCGCAACAACGTATGGCTCGCCATTATCACGTTGGGCGAAGGCTGGCATAACAACCACCACCATTATCCCGCCTCGGTACGGCAGGGATTTTATTGGTGGGAATTCGACATCACGTTTTACGTGCTCAAGTTGATGTCGTTTTGCGGCTTGATCTGGGACTTAAAGTCGGTACCTGCGGCAGCCCGCGAGGGGGCCGGCAAGCGCTTGTAACATGGTCCAAGGCCGCTAACATGGTCTAAAGCCGCGCGTCGCATCCGTTCAAAGAGATGCGACGAATAACGTACGTAAGCCGGATAATCCGGCGGCGACGAGTGATCCACGCAATGCGCATCGCGGTTATTGGTTCGGGTATATCCGGAATGGTTGCCGCTCATCATCTGAGCCGCGAGCACGAAGTGACCGTCTACGAGGCTGGCCGCTACATCGGCGGCCATACGCACACCGTGGACATCGAACACGAGGGCAAAGCGTTCGCCATCGACACCGGTTTCATCGTTTTCAACGACTGGACCTACCCAAATTTCATCGAGCTGATGGATGAACTCGAAGTGCCCTGGCAAAACAGCCAGATGAGCTTCAGCGTACGGTGCGAGAAGACCGGGCTCGAATACAACGGCACCAGCCTGAACTCGTTGTTTGCGCAGCGTCGTAACGCCGTTCGCCCGTCGTTTCTGCGCATGGTCGCGGATATATTGAAATTCAATCGCCGTGCGCCGCTGCTGTTGGCGGATTCGAGCGATACGTTGAGTCTCGGCGAGTATTTGACACGGGAAGGCTATTCGCGTTACTTCGTCCAGCATTACATCATTCCGATGGGTGCCGCCATCTGGTCGTCGCGGCCGGCGGACATGCTGACGTTTCCCGCCCGGTTTTTCGTCGAATTTTTTTCGAACCACGGGTTCTTGAACATCGACGAGCGTCCCACATGGCGGGTCATCCGCGGGGGTTCGCGCGAATACATTGCGCGTTTGACGGCCCGTTACGCGAAGCGCATCCATTTGAATACGCCCGTCGAGTCGGTTCAGCGGAACGCCCAAAAAGTGGTGGTGCGGCTGGCAAACGGCACCACGGAACCATTCGATCAGGTCTTCATGGCGTGTCACAGCGACCAAGCGCTCGAGCTGCTGGCCGATCCCTCCGCTCAGGAGCGTGAGATCCTAGGAGCGATTCCTTATCAAGCGAACGAAGCCGTTCTGCATACCGACGTGCGCTTGATGCCGTCGACCCCGCTTGCCTGGGCCGCTTGGAATTACCATTTACCGGTCGCGTCGACGGAGCGTGTAACCGTCACCTACAACATGAACATCCTTCAATCGCTGCGCGCGCCCGTCCAGTTTTTGTTGAGCTTGAATCGCAGCGCCGACATCGACCCGCGTCAGGTGTTGGGCACTTACGTCTACCATCATCCGATCTATACGACCGCGGCGGTGGCCGCGCAGAAACGGCGGCACGAGATCAACGGCGTGCAGCGCACCTACTATTGCGGTGCCTACTGGGGTTTCGGCTTTCACGAGGACGGCGTCAAGAGCGCTATAGCCTCGTTACACGACTTTCGAACACGTCATGCCCATGCACAGCCGCATCTACAAAGGGTGGGTTAGCCATCGGCGCGTGGCGCCGACCCGACACCATTTCCGGTACCGCATGTTCATGCTCTATCTGGATCTTGGCGAACTGCCGACGTTGTTCGACGGCACGCCATGTTGGTCGGCCAGACGACGTGCGTTGGCGTGGTTCAAACGCAGCGATTATCTGGGCTCGCCCGACGTGCCGCTCGACGTGGCAGTTCGCGACTTGGTGGAAGCGAAGACCGGTGCGCGGCCGCGCGGTGCGGTTCGGCTTCTGACGCATCTGCGCTATTTCGGCTACTGCATGAATCCAGTAAGCTTTTACTATTGCTTCGACGATTCCGGCACGAGACTGGAAACCATCGTGGCGGAGATCACCAATACCCCTTGGAAAGAGCGGCATCAGTATGTCTTGTCGGTCGACGACGACGCGAAGATCAAACGCTTCGGTTTCGACAAGGCCTTTCACGTATCGCCGTTTTTACCCATGGACATGCAATACCGCTGGAGCTTCAGCGAACCGCTCGAGGACCTGTTTGTGCACATGGAGAACTCGCGTGCCGGCGTGCCGGTTTTCGATGCCACGCTCGCCTTGCAGGCGAGTCCCGTGTCGACCCGGACCCTGCTGGGGGCGTTGTTCGGGTTTCCGTTGATGACCGTCAAGGTGATCGGGGCCATACATTGGCAGGCACTGAAACTTTGGTTGAAGCGTACCCCGGTGTACAACCATCCCACTGCAGATTCGAGAACATAGTGAACCACAGCATTATCCCGGCCGACGCGGCCCACTCGATCGAGACCGTATCGAGCCTGACTCGCCTCGCCAGAGCTTTATTGATCGGCCAGTTACGCAAGATCCGCTATGGCCGGCTGCGGTTGGTCGATCCCATGTCCAGCGACGAGACCTTCGGCGCGGTGAGCGCCGAATCACCGTTGGATGTCACGATTCGCGTACGCAATCCGCGCTTCTATTCGGACGCCGTATTCGGCGGCACCGTCGGCGCCGGCGAGGCCTACATCAACGGTCATTGGCACTGCGACGACCTTACGGGATTGGTGCGGCTCATGGTGGTAAACCGCCACCTGATGAACGACGTGGACTCCGGTTGGTCCCGGTTGAGCGCACCTCTGCTGAAACTGGCGCATTGGTTGAATCGCAACGACAAGACCGGTAGCCGGCGCAACATTGCGGCCCACTACGATCTGGGCAATAAATTTTTCGAGCTGTTCCTCGACGACACCATGGCGTATTCCTGCGGTATTTTCGAGACCAAGGAGTCCTCGCTGCTCGAGGCCTCCACCGCCAAATTCGATGCCGCCTGCAGCAAACTCGCACTACGCCCTGGACAGCATCTGCTGGAAATCGGCACCGGTTGGGGCGGGCTTGCCATACATGCCGCCAAACACTATGGCTGTCGCGTCACCACGACCACGATTTCCCGTGAACAGTTCGAGTTGGCGCGCGAACGCGTGGAGCGCGCCGGCCTGTCCGGCCAGATCACACTGCTGCTCGAAGATTACCGCGATTTACGCGGTGAATACGACGCCCTGGTGTCGATCGAAATGATCGAGGCGGTCGGCCATCACTTCGTGGATACGTACTTCCGGCAATGCAGCACGCTGCTCAAACCGAGCGGCGCCATGCTGCTGCAATCGATCACCATCCGTGACCAGTTTTACGACCAGGCGCGGCGCTCGGTCGACTTCATCAAGCGCTTCATCTTCCCGGGCAGTTTCATTCCCTCGGTCAAAGTCATCGCCGATTCGCTGAAGCGGGTCACCGACATGACCGTGGTTCACATGGAGGACATCGGACCTCACTATGCGACGACCTTGCGCATGTGGCGTGAGCGATTCATGGCGCGGCAGAGCGAGGTGCGGGCTCAGGGATATCCCGAGAGCTTCGTGCGGATGTGGGAGTACTATCTTTGTTACTGCGAAGGCGGATTCGAGGAGCGGCAATTGGGCGACATACAGATGCTGTTGAGCAAACCGGCCTCGCGGCGTGCTCCGATCGCAACGGTCCATGCCTCGGCCGCCTAGTCTCGGCACGCTGGAGGAACTCAAGGCGGCGGTCGGCAGCGGGTGCTGGCTGGACGAGTCGGCGGATCTAACGCCTTACACCATCGATTTTCGCCGCCTGTATCGGGGCAAAACGCCGCTCGTGCTCATGCCGCGCGATGTCGGCGCGGTCTGCGCCGTCCTCGCCATATGCCATCGCGACGACGTAGCCGTAGTGCCCTACGGCGGGAACACCAGCTATTGCGGCGCTGCCACGCCGGATGCCAGCGGCACCCAAATGGTCCTCTCGCTGGGACGCTTGAATCGCATCCGGACGCTCGATGCGCCCGACTATTCGATGATCGTGGAAGCGGGCTGCACGCTCGCCGCCGCGCAAACCGCGGCGCGTGCCGCCGATCGGTTGTTCCCCTTGAGTCTGGGTTCCGAGGGAACGGCGCAAATCGGCGGTAACCTGTCGACCAATGCCGGTGGCACCGCCGTGTTGCGTTACGGAATGATGCGCGACCTCGTGCTGGGTTTGGAGGTGGTGATGGCCGATGGGCGCGTCATGTCGGGCCTCAAGAGCTTACGTAAGGACAACACCGGCTACGACATGAAATCGCTGTTCATCGGCGCGGAGGGCACGCTGGGCGTCATCACGGCGGCGGCGCTCAAGCTGTTTCCGCTGCCGGCGGACACGGCGACCGCGCTGGTAGGGCTCGATTCGCCGCAGCATGCGCTCGATCTCTTGTCGCGGCTGCGTGGCGCGGCGGGCGACCAAGTCACCACCTTCGAACTGATGCCGCGGCTCGCGGTCGAGCTCACGGTGCGGCACGTCGCGGGGGTCGCCAACCCGCTGATACAGGGCAGTCCCTGGTACGTCCTCGTGGAGTTGACGTCGCCGAATCCGCGGCAAAACCTGGCCGACCTATTGACCACCGAATTGGCTCGGGCGGCCGCCGACCAGGGGGTGCAGGACGCCATGATTGCGGTCTCCCTGGCGCAATCCCAGGCCATGTGGAAGCTGCGTGAATCGGTGCCCGAGGCGCAACGCCGCCACGGTGCCAGTCTCAAGCACGATGTGTCGGTACCCGTCTCGCGCGTGCCTACGTTGATCGAGGAGGGCGCCGCGCTGGTCGGGCGCTGGGTTCCCGAAGGCGACGTCGTCAGTTATGGCCATTTGGGCGACGGCAACCTGCATTTCAACGTGAGTCAAAAGCCCGGAACCGACACGGCGGCTTTTCTGGCGCGCGGCAAAGTGATCGAGCATGCGATTTTCGATCTGGTCGGCAGTCTCGGCGGCAGCATCAGCGCCGAACACGGCATCGGGCGCTTGAAGATCGAAGAGTTTGCCGAGCGTGCGGATCCGGTGGAGCTCGCGTTGATGCGGGACATCAAGCGCGCACTCGACCCGAGCGGCATCATGAATCCCGGCAAAGTTCTCTCGTGAACAAAATCCGGACGGAGCGCAAGCTGGCTCTGCCGATCCGTACCACGCGTCTACTGTTGCGCGAGTTCGTGCAATCCGACTTCGCTGCCATCTATGCCTACTCGTCGGATCCTCGCGTCACCAAATACTTGTTTTTCGGGCCGCGCGACGCGGACAGCACCGGCGAGTATCTCGATGGGCTGCTGGCCTCGCAGGACGAGCTGCCGCGCCACCGGTTCGAATTGGCGGTCGAGGAAACCAGCTCCGGCCGTGTCATCGGTGCCTGCGATCTATCGATGATCGAACGCAACGTCGTCGACTTGGGCTACATGCTGGGGCTCGCCGACTGGGGCAAAGGCTATGCGACGGAGATCGCGCTCGCGCTGGTCGATGCCGCGTTTTCCGACCTTCGCGCCGAGCGCATCATCTCCACCGTGGACATCAACAACCAGGGGTCGATTCGCGTCCTGGAAAAGATCGGCATGCGCTGGGAGGCGGTTTTTCGCAAACACCGGCGCGCGAAAAACCGCTGGTGGGATTGTCACCTGTTCGTCCTGCCGCGCGAAGTGTGGGAATCAACGGTCCGGGGACGTTGAACACGCCGGGCTCACCGATCGGCATCGCGATCGTCCTTGGCCGCTTGTTCACGCTCGCGTTGTTTGCTTCGGTCCAGCACCTGTTGATCCGGCATGCCGGACTTGCGCGTGCTGAGCAAGGTCATGATGCCGCCGACCAGCGCGGCGACGACGACGACGATGATGATGATGGCTTTCATGAGGTGATCACTCGCATCAGTCCTTCCTGTGCCGTACTGGCCAATAAGCGCCCGTCCCGCGCGAATACGCTGCCTCTGCTGAAGCCTCGTGCCCCCGAGGCACTCGGCGTGTCGATCGAGTAGAGCAGCCAGTCGTCTACCCGGACGCTTCTATGAAACCACATGGCGTGGTCGATGCTCGCCATCACGACCTGTGGCATCGTCAAATAACCGCCGTGCGGCAACAAGGCCGTCTCGAGCAGATAGAAGTCGGACACGTACGCCAGAAAACACCGATGCATGGCTTCGTTGTCCGGTAATGCATCGACCGCGCGAAACCAAATATTACGCAACGGCTCGGCCTTGTCGGGCCGGCCTGGCAGCGGCGGCTGAGCGAACCGAAATTCGAACGGCCGCTTTTGTTCGAGGATACGCCGCAACCGCGCCGGCAAGGCGGCCCCTAGATCACGATAAAAGGTGCCAACATCCGCCAGCCCTTCGGGCGGAACGACGTCGGGCATGACGAGCTGGTGGTCGAGCCCGTTTTCCTGTGCTTGAAACGAAGACGACATGTTGAAGATGGGCGCACCATGCTGAATCGCGACGACACGGCGCGTGGAAAAATGATTCCCGTCGCGCGCCCGGTCAACCTCGTAGACGATCGGCGCATTGAAATCGCCGCGCCGCAAAAAGTACGCGTGCAGCGAGGTCACGACCCGCTCCTCCACCGTGGCGGTCGCCGCCATCAATGCCTGCCCGAGCACCTGGCCGCCGAAAACCTGCGGGCTGCCGATGTCGCGGCTTTCCCCGCGAAACAAGTCCTGCTCGAGCCGCTCGAGCGTCATGACTTTGATGAGATCTTCGAGCAGCTGATTCATTGGGACGTCAATGCGTTTCCGTTGGCCGGGTTTCCGCCGGGGTGACGCCCAGGCGCTTCTGCATGATCGGGCTCGTGGTGGTGTACTGCAAGAACTGTCGTTTCTCGGGAAACAAATGATGCTGGATGGCGAAGGCCGCTAGCGCCGCCTCGTGGAAACCGCTCAAGATCAGCTTTTTCTTGCCGGGGTAGGTGTTGATGTCGCCGATCGCATAAATGCCGGCAACCGTCGTCTGAAATTTTTCCGTATCCACTTTGAGAGCCTTTTTTTCAAGTGCCAAACCCCATTCGGCAATGGGCCCGAGCTTGGGATGCAGACCGAAAAAAGCCAGCACCCGATCGGCGCTCAGCTGCAACGTGGTTTGGCCGTTGTTCGACTGCACGACCAAGCCGGTCAGCGTCGACTCGCCGGCGCGCTCCTCGGTGTGCATGGCCACGGCATGCCCTTCTACCAGCGTCATCTCGCCGGCAGCCACGAGCGCGCGCATGCGCGCCACGGTGGCCGGTGCTGCACGAAATTCGGCGCGCCGATGCACCAGCGTCAGCGAGCGCGCTTTTTCGCACAAGGCAACCGTCCAATCCAGGGCCGAGTCCCCGCCGCCGCAGATGACCAGATCCCGATCGTAAAAATCGGCCGCACTTTTCACGCGATAGTGCACGCTCTTACCTTCGAAGGCCTCGATGCCGGGTACCGTCAGGCGGCGTGGCTGGAAGGAACCGACGCCGGCTGCGATGACCACCGCACCGGCCAGCAAGCGGGTTCCGGTAGACGTGACCACCAAGTGTTTCCCGTCCGGTTGCGGTGCCAATTCCGTCACCTCCTGACCCAGATGGAAAGTGGCATTGAAGGGCTTCGCTTGTTCGATAAGGCGATCGATTAATTCCTGCGCGCCGCAGACGGGCAGCGCAGGAATGTCGTAAATCGGTTTTTCGGGATATAGCTCGGTGCACTGTCCGCCCACTTGGGCCAACGAGTCGATGATATGTGCATGGATGCCGAGCAGGCCGAGTTCGAAAACTTGAAATAAGCCCACCGGCCCTGCACCGATGATGACGACTTCGGCGACTGTCGCTGATGTTTCCGACATGATGAACGCAAATCCTGATCTTCGGCCTAAAACAGCCGGGAAGTGTAGCTGAACGCGTCACTTCGTGCGGCGTTTAGGGTTGCGTCGTGCGGCATCGAGGATCACCCTGCCGTCCATGACAACACTCGTTTGGTTTCGCCAAGACTTGCGTATCGCCGACAACCCGGCATTGACGGCCGCGTTGGCGGCCAAGACGGCGGTCGTCCCGGTGTACATCTACGCGCCGGCGGAAGAAGGTGCGTGGCAGCCGGGCGCGGCCACCCGTTGGTGGCTGCACCACAGTCTCGCCCGTTTGAACGAAGAACTGCAGGGCTGCGGCTCGCAGCTTTGCGTGGTTGCAAGCGATGATTCGCTGCGCACGCTCATGGAACTCGCACGTGCATGCGGCGCGACGCGAGTCGTCTGGAACCGGCGCTACGAACCCGCCGTCATCGCGCGCGACCAGAAGATCAAAACCGCTCTGCGGGATGCGGGGTACGTCACCGAGAGCTATAACAGCGCGTTGTTGCACGAGCCTTGGACGCTCAAGACCAAGGCGGGCGGCCCGTTCCAGGTATTCACCCCTTTTTGGCGGGCTGCGCTCGCGCTTGAGGATCCCGGTGCCCTCTTGCCGGAGCCCACCGCTTTGCCCGCACCCACGAAATGGCCGCGCTCGACGCCTTTGACCGATCTGAAGTTACTGCCCACGACGGATTGGGCTGCCGGGCTACGGAGCGAATGGACGCCGGGCAGCGCGTCGGCGCAGCGACTGTTACAGCATTTTCTCGAGGAAGCGTTCGACGACTACCCCACCGGCCGCGACCGGCCGGCCGTGCACGGCACGTCGCGTTTATCTCCGCATCTGCACTTTGGCGAGCTCGGGCCGCGCCAGATTTGGCACGCCACCCGCCGCTTTGCCGAGGCACACGGCGACGAGGCAACCTGGCGCAACTCGACCTTTCTGACCGAGGTGGGTTGGCGGGAGTTTGCCTACCATCAGCTGTACCACTATCCGCACACGCCG
The DNA here is from genome assembly GCA_964658135.1 of uncultured Acetobacteraceae bacterium. Classification (GTDB taxonomy): domain Bacteria; phylum Pseudomonadota; class Gammaproteobacteria; order Steroidobacterales; family Steroidobacteraceae; genus Bog-1198. The sequence goes on from CAZZXZ010000081.1 coordinate 14,590, forward strand.
GAGCAGCCGCTGCGCGCCAATTATGCCAAATTTCCGTGGCGCGACGACCCGAAGTCCCGACGTGCGTGGACGCGGGGAGCCACCGGATATCCCATCGTGGATGCGGGTCTGCGTCAACTCTGGCACACCGGATGGATGCATAACCGCGTGCGCATGATCGCCGCCTCTTTTCTCATCAAGGATCTGCTCATTCATTGGCATGAAGGCGCGTGCTGGTTTTGGGACACCTTGGTCGATGCCGACCTCGCTAGCAATACGCTGGGCTGGCAATGGGTCGCCGGCAGCGGTGCGGACGCGGCGCCTTTTTTTCGTATTTTCAACCCGACCACCCAGGGTACGAAGTTCGATCCCGACGGCGTCTACATCCGCCGATGGCTGCCCGAGCTTGCGGCGCTGCCGAACCGGTGGATCCATCAACCGTGGGCGGCGCCGGCCAACGTACTCGAAGCGGCGTCCGTGACGCTCGGAAAAACCTATCCGGCGCCGCTCGTGGAGCACGATGCGGCACGGCGGCAAGCGCTGACCGCTCTGACCAAGGTCAGCAAGGCGTAAGCGAACGCCTACGCTCTATCTATCTGTTTTGTCTAGTATTAAGTGGACTATTAAATTGTATGATCGATATATCAAAATCCACATAGGTCATCTGACATGCACGCGCAGGTTGAACATTCCGTAGAACCCTCCAACGATGCCGCTAACGATGAGGGCACTCGTGAATCAACCCGTCCCATTCGAGCTCTCAATCGGGGCCTCGAGGTATTGACGGAGTTGAACCGCTTGGAACGCGCCGCCATCAACACGCTCGCCAACGCGGTAGGTTTGCCGCGCACCACGACGTACCGCATTTTGGAAACATTGCGTCTCGCGGGTTACGTGGAACGCGATGCACACGATGACTGTTACCGGCCCACCATCATGGTGCGGGCGCTGTCCGAAGGCTTCGACGACGAAGCCATGATCGCGCATATCGCTAAACCTCACATCGCCACGCTATGTACGTCGATCGTCTGGCCCATTGCGATCGCCACGCCGTCGGCGGGTGCCATGATGATTCGCGAGACCACGGACCTGCAGAGTCCGCTGGCCTTGGAACAGTACGGAGCGGGCATTCGGGTGCCGATGCTGACGTCGGCCGCCGGTCGCGCGTACTTGGCGTATTGCACGGCGCCTCAGCGCGAAGCATTGTTGGAGCTGTTGGGACGCTCGTCCTTGCCCGAAGATCGGCTGGTACGCAGTCGAGTCGATGTGGAGAGAATTCTCACCGAAACCCGCAATCAAGGGTACGGCATGGCACAGCGCGCGCGCCGGGTATCGGAAGAAACCAGTCTGGCCATCCCGGTACGGGTCAAAGATCGCGTGTTGGCGACCATCTCGGTGCGCTATGCCGCGACGGCGGTACCTTTCCGCACCGCGATCGATCAATTTTTGCCGAAGATGCGGGAAATTGTCAGTAAGATCGAGGCGGAATTTACATCCTCCACGAAGATTTGAGTGTCTTATCATGCAGGGTGGGGCAGCAAGCCATTGCGCTAGCTGCCTCGTTTTGCACCTTGCGCTATTGTTGACGGCCTCTCTATTTTTTTAGCACACGCCCGACGCCGCCCGAGATGAGCGACGTCACATCGAGCAACGCGCCGGCCACTGCCAGTTTGCTCGATGCGGCTAGATATCGCGGCCGCCACACCGGTAGAAATTTCTCCTTGTATTTACGCAAGCCCTCGAAGTTATAAAATGTCTCAC
>CAZZXZ010000082.1:0-16139 GCA_964658135.1 uncultured Acetobacteraceae bacterium
GCTCGCGGGCGATCGTCCCATCGCTGAGTGGATTCGTTGGCGCGACGCGCATCTCGTGAATATCATCAATGAAACCGACGCCGAGGATAGCCAAACATGACGAGTACCCAGCACGTTTTGGACGTGACGCGCGCAGGCCCCGTGTTGCGGTTGACGTTGAATCGGCCGGCCAAACGCAACGCCCTCAACGACGCGCTCGCGACCCAGCTCGAACAGCTGCTCGCCGAGTTGAGCGACGATGTCAGGGCCATAGTCCTCGATGCGAACGGGCCGCACTTTTGCGCGGGGCTCGATTTGTCCGAACAGAAGGACCGCGGCCCGCTCGATGTGCACAAGGTGTCGAGGCGTTGGCATGCGATCAAGGAGCGGCTCCAATACGGGCCCCCGGTGATCGCTTCCTTGCACGGCGCCGTGATTGGCGGCGGCTTCGAACTCGCGGCCACGGCGCATGTGAGAATCGCCGATCGCACCACCTTTTTTCAACTGCCCGAAGCGCGCCGCGGATTGTTCATCGGCGGCGGCGGCAGCGTGCGTATCAGCCGGTTGATCGGCGTGGGCCGCATGACCGAACTGATGCTAACCGGACGGGCGGTGGATGCCGAGCAAGGCGAAAGGATCGGACTGATACATCAGTTGGTCGAGACGGGAACGGCCGACAGGATTGCGATGGAAACCGCTCAGGCGGTGGCCGGCAATGCGCCGCTGGTCAACTACTTGATCGTGCAGGCGCTGCCGCGCATCGCCGACATGGCCGCCTCCGATGGGTTGTTCACCGAGAGTCTGGCGGCGAGTTTGTCGCATGCCTCGTCGCACGCGGTCGAGGGCATGCAGAATTTTCTCAATCGGCCGAAAGCACCGGCGCCGGCCGACGCTGCGAGTACGCTGGCGATGTTGCCGGGTAGCGGGGAGGTACGCTCATGATGCGATTCGATGCAGCGGTAGAGGATTTCCAGTGGTTGCTTCGCAATGTCATCGCAGTCGATGAAGTGTTGCCGGTTTGCGGCGTCGATGGATTGGATGGCGAGACCATCGACAGTCTGCTGGCGGCCGCCGGCGAGTTCATCGGCAGCGCGATCGCGCCGATCAGCGAGCAATCCGATCGGGTGGGTGCACGCGTGCAAAATGGCCGGGTGGTCGCTCCCCCAGGTTGGCGGGAAGCGTACGACGCATGGCGGGAAAACGGCTGGCCGGCGGTGAGCGCACCTGAGTCGCACGGTGGTCAGGGAATGCCGTTTTTCCTGCAGGCTTGCATAGCGACGATGTTGGGCGGCGCGGATCTGGGGTTCGCCATGGTCGCCGTGTCCGCCCGGGGCGCGAGTTCGGTGTTGTTGGCCCATGCGAGGCCTGAACTGTCGGCGGTTTGCGTGCCGCGGCTGGCAAGCGGCGAATGGACGGCGACCATCGTCATCACCGAGGCTCAGGCCGGATCCGACGTCGGCCTCATCTCCACCAAGGCGGTGCCTCTGGCGGACGGCGGGTTTGCCTTGACGGGTTCGAAGATTTTTATTTCGGGCGGTGACCACGATCTGACGGAACAGATCCTGCACGTCGTTCTCGCGCGAACCGAAGGCGCCCCCGCAGGGGTCAAGGGGCTCAGCCTCTTTCTGGTGCCGAGTCGTCAATTCGATGCCACCGGTGCGCTACAGGGCCGCAACGGCGTTGCCGTGGCACGCATCGAGGAGAAGATGGGTTTGCACGGTTCGGCCACCTGCGTGCTGGATTTCGTCGCCGCGCGCGGCGTCATGATCGGCAGCGAAGGAACCGGTCTCGCGTGCCTCTTTACCATGATGAACGAACTGCGCATCGAGGTCGCGCTGAACGCGGTGGGCATCAGCGCGTCGGCCACCGCTCACGCGCTCGCCTATGCCGAGGAGCGCCGTCAAGGCCGCGGCACCGGCGCCGGTGCGGGACCCGTCGCCATCGCGCAGCATCCCGACGTGCAGCGCATGCTATTGATTATGCAAACGCTGACCGAAGGCGGCCGCGCGCTCATTCTGGAGGCGGCGCGCAATATCGATCTGGCCCGGCTCGCGGCGACGGCGGAGGCGCGCGAAGCGGCCAAACTCAAACTCGATTGGTTGCTGCCCATATGTAAAGCCACGTTGTCGGACAATACGGTCGAAGTCGCCAACCTGGGCATTCAAATCCGCGGTGGTCATGGCTTCATCCGTGATTCGGGTGCCGAACAGTTCTTGCGCGATGCAAGGGTATTGCCCATCTATGAAGGGACCAACGGCATTCACGCCATCGATCTCGTGACTCGTAAGCTGCAGCGTGGCGATCGTCGCGCCTATCATGCATTCATCGGCGACATGCGCGCCGATCTCGTAAAATTTGCCAAGCGAGCCGACCTTACCGACGTGCGCGACACGCTGCAAACGGGTCTCGATATCTTGGAGGCGATGTCCGCGAAGCTCATCGAGTGCGGGGCGGCGGGGGAGTCCGGCGCGTTATTCGGCGCGAAGGCTTATCTCGACCTGGCCGGCCGCGTCGCGATGGCGTGGATGTGGTTGCGGATGGCCGCGGCCGGTCAGGCGGGCGATGCCGTCGGTCGTCACAAGCGGACGTTGGCGAGTTTCTTCGCCGGTTATTACGAGCCCGAATTTCATCTTTACGCAGCGCGCGTGCTCAAGGCGCTGGAACAACCTGTTTCGTCCTCCCGCGCAGCTTGAAACCAAGTTTGTCCCAACCGCATCGTTAAGGAGTTTCCATGGCGAACCGCAAAGTCATACTAACCATCGCGCCCACGGGCGGCATGGCCAAAAAAAGTCAGAATCCGCATTTGCCGACCCAACCCAAGGAAATAGCCGCCGACGTGCAGCGTTGCTATGACGCCGGCGCCAGCGTGGTTGCGATCCATGCTCGGCGTCCCGACGATGGTGCCACCTGCGACGCGACCATCTATGGTGAGATCAACAGCTCGATCCGGGCCACCTGCGACATCGTCATCAACAACTCGACCGGCGGCGGGGTGGACGGCGACATGACGCGCCAGGCCGCAAACGGGTACTGGGAAATCATGTGGGATGAGCGGCTGAAGGGCCTGGAAGCGGGCGCCGAGATGTGCACGCTCGACTCGCACACCATCGTCGCGAGTTTCGGCGGCAAGGAGCTGTTGTTGAATACCGCGCCGTCGCGTTGTCTGGAACTCGCTCAAAAGATGCAGCAAAAAGGCATCAAACCCGAGTGGGAAGTGTTCAGCCCGGCGCATATCTTACAAGACGCCACCACGCTCATCGATGCCGGATACGACAAGCATCCGTTCTTCAACATCGTGCTCAATTGCGATCGTGCGTTTCAGGGCGCTTTGCCCTACACGCCGAAGATATTGCAGATGATGGTCGATCTGTTGCCCAAGAACAGCGTTTTTTGCACCAGCGGCATCGGTCCCGCGCAGCTGCCGGCCGCGATCAACACCCTGCTTTTGGGCGGTCACGTGCGCGTGGGTCTCGAGGATAATCTGTTTTACGAGAAAGGCGTGCTCGCCACCAACGTGCAGTTGGTAGAGCGCTTGGTCCGCATCATGCGCGAAATGGGCATGGAACCGGCCACCGCCACGGAGGCCCGCGAAATCATCGGGTTGCCGCCCTTGCATGCGGCACGGCAAGCACAACCCATGCCCGTACACAGCGCAGCCTGAAGCCGCAGCGCACGCCGAGTATTCATGGCCGACAGTTCACAAGCCGCGCAGATCAGCCGCCTCTTTCGCCCGACCTCGGTGGCGATCGTCGGGGCATCCACCTCGTTTGAAAAAGCGGGTTCACAACTGGTGCATGCGTTGCGGGGATTTTCGGGCGACGTGTATCCGATCAACCCGACGGCCGCCGAGATCCAGGGTCACAAAAGCTACCCCAACCTGGCGGCGCTGCCCAAATCGCCAGATTTGGTCGCCATCGCCGTGCCTGCATCGGCCACCCCGGCCGTGATGCGCGAGGCAGCCGCGGCCAAGGCCGGTGGCGCTCTGGTGATCGGCGGCGGTTTCGCGGAGGCGGGAGCGGCCGGCATTGCGTTGCAAGCCGACACGCTGCAAGCGGCTCGCGACGGTGGCGTGAGACTGCTGGGCCCCAACACGTCCGGCTTTTTCAATCCGGCCCGCGGTTGCTATGCCACGTTTGCGCCGGGAACTGAAACCATCGCGGCAGGTTCGGTCGCCATCATCGCGCAGTCCGGTGGGGTCAACCTGACCTTGGCTTTCCTCGTGGGAAGAACCGGCGCCGGGATCAGTATGGCGGTGGGTCTCGGCAACGCCGCGGATGTCAGTGCCGCGGACGCGCTCGACTTCCTGGTCTCGGATGATGCAACCCGGGTCATCGGCTTGCATCTGGAAGGCGTCATGGATGGGCGGCGCCTGTATGACGCGTTACGGCGAACGACCCGTGTCAAGCCCGTGGTGGTCTTGACGGTCGGTCGCGCTGACAGCGGCGATTTTGCGAAGTCGCACACCGGCGCCTTGCTCGGCGGTTATGAGCTGAAGATCGCGGCGTTGCGTCAGGCCGGCGCGGTCATCGTCAACAGCACGGAGGCGCTGGCCGACGCCTGCGCTGCGCTCTGCATGGCGCGTTTGCCACCGAAGGCCGAGCCCGGTGTGGCGCTCATGACGGCACAAGCCGGCCCCGGTCTGCTCATCGTCGATAATTTGCGCGCGGCCGGTGTGGAGCTTCCGCCGCTGTCGGACCCGACGTTCGCGAAGGTGTCGAAGCTGTTGCCGCCCATCACCTTCATGCGCAACCCGGTGGATACCGGGCGGCCCTCTCCGCAATTTGCAGCGGTGCTCCACGCCGTCACCGAAGACCCGTCGATCGATCTGCTGTGCGTCTCGGCGCTCAATGAACCGGATGTGCTCGACGTGCCCGCGGTGTTGGGCCAGGCGGTGACGACGAGCCGCAAACCGATCTTGTATTGCGGTATGGGTGCCGCCGGCCTCTTCGACAATGTGTTGACGGCCGCTCGTGCGCGCGGGATCCCCGCCTATGGCTCTCCGGAGCGTCTGGTCGTTGCCGTGACTGCATTGGTCGACGACGCCAAGCTGCAATTCCGTTCGGCCCGCACCGCGTCGGCTGAAGAGCGTGCCGTGAACGTACGGGTGCCCCGCGAAGGGCTCGACGAAGTGGGTGCCAAAATTCTTTTGGAAACGCTGGGATTGCGCTGTGCGACGCGCTACGTCTGCGAAAACCGGGCGGCCGCGCGCACCGCTTTCGACGCGCATCAAGGTCCCTTGGTCGTCAAGGTCATCGACAAGGACATACTGCATAAAACCGAAGTCGGCGGTGTTCACGTCAACGTCCGCACGGCAGCTCAACTCGAGGCTGCGCTCGATCGTATCGACGCAATTCCCGGGCCGGCACGCTCTTACCTGCTCGAGGACATGGCGCCGTCAGGCTTGGAGTTGATCGTCGGGGCCGTGCGGGATCCCAGCTTTGGCCCCGTGGTCCTCGTCGGTCTCGGCGGTACGGTGGCGGAAGCATTGAAAGACGTCAGCCGACGCCTCGCGCCCATCACAGCCGGCGACGCCGATGAAATGCTCGACGAATTGCGTGGCCACGAACTTCTCGATGGGTGGCGCGGGCAGCCCGCCGTGAGCCGCCAATCCATCATCGAGGCGATGCTTGCCGTATCGGCCATGGTGCTGACCTGCGAGTCGGTCACGGAAATCGAGATCAATCCGTTTCGCGTTTATGCGGATCGGGGCTTGGTTCTCGATGCCCTCATCGTTCAGCAGTAGACGCCCGGGATGGTCACGAAACGCGCAGCGAGTTGACGATCACGTCGTAGGTTCGGCCATAGTGGCCTTTGAGAAGGTCGACCGCTGCATCGGCATTGCGTTCCAGACATGCATTGACGATGGCCCGATGTTCGTCGAGCTCGTTGCGCTCCGGCACATAGTCCACACCTAAAAGCCGGTATCGTTCCGCCGCGTCGAAAAGCTGTTCGCTGATCTTGACGATCCAGTGGGTACCACAGCCGCTGACCAGCGCCAAATGGAATGCCTTGTGCCGATTTTCCCAGTCGCTATTCTCGACTTTGCCGCGCTTGCCGCGCGCGGTTTTCGCCAAGCGGTGAAGAGCCAGCACCAAGTTCTCCTCCCACGCCGTCGTGAAGTTGGCCACCGACCCACGCAATGCCGCACCGTCGATCCAACAACGGGCAGTCAATAGTTCGCCGAGTTCTTGACGGCTCACGGGCGCCACCCGAAATCCCTTTTGTTCCTCCAACGCGACGAAGCCTTCTGAGAGGAGCCTGTTCAATGCTTCGCGCACGGGGCTGCTGCCCGTGTTGAAGCGTTTGCGCAGCGCGCCGGCGCCCAGCTTCTCGCCCGGCCGCAGCTTGCCGTTCAACACGTCGGTTCTGAGCTGTTCGTAAACCGATTTGGTCAGTGTCGCCGCCTGACGTTCGTCGCCGCGCTCATCCTCCGACGCCCCGCCCGACCGAACGTCGTTGTCGCTGACAGGCTCTGGCTTGGCCGCTCGCGGAGAAGTCGCACGCATGGATACGGTCTTCTTATCGTTTAAGAAACCCATTTATAAAATATACCCGCTCGAGGAAATCGGCAACTCGGTCGGGTGGGCGGTCGAGTCGGGCGTGCCTCGCCGTCGTGCAGCGGCCGTGCGTTCGGCGACCCTGCCAAGTAAATTGACCATCTCTTCCAACTCCGTGCGCAGAATGCCCTGCGTGATGAACACGATGCGCGTCCGGTGATCCGCATCCGGCCACTCGGGAAGCCATGCAAGATTATGTAGAAGATGTTGCGCGCCTTGGATGACTGCAGGCCGACCCGGTTCCTGCGCCACGTTGACGAGGCCCTTGACCCGCAATAGGTTGGGGCCAAGATGTTTTTCTAGCGAAGACAAGAGAAGCTGCAACGTCTCGCGGGGTACCGGTTCGTCGCGGACGAAGCTGAAGGAAGAGATCAAATCATCGTGCTGATGGCCATGGGCGTCAGCCTCGGCATGGGCGAGCCATGCCTTCGCCGCCTGCGAACCGTGCAGGGGATCCGGACCGCTGAGTTGCATGAGCCGTATCGGATCCACGGTGGACTCGTCCACGCCGCAGATCGAGGCGGAAGGATTGATGCTGCGCAGGCGCGACTCCAACGTCGCCTTGATCACCGACCGGTCGGTCGCGGGCAGCAGGTCGAGCTTGGTGAGCAAGATGCAGTCGGCAAGTGCGACTTGACGTGCCGCCACCGGATGCTCGGAGAGCGTCGCGCCGCCATTGACCATGTCCACCGTCGTGATGACGGCGCCGACCCGGAACAAGCCCTCGAGCGTCGGCTCTGAAAGAAAAGCTTGAACGACGGGCGTCAGATCGGCGAGACCCGACGTCTCGATGATGACCCGGTCGAAGGCGATCTCGGCCGCTTCGCGCGAGTAATAGAGCCGGTTCATGGTCTGCACCAGATCGCCGAACACAGTGCAACATAGGCAGCCGTTTTCGAGCACCAAAATGGTGTCGTCGCTCTTGGCAGTGAGCGCGTGATCGATGGCGATGTCACCGAACTCGTTGATGACCACCGCGGTGCGGGCCATGGAAGGGTCACTCAGCGCGCGGTTCAACAGCGTGGTTTTTCCGCTGCCGAGAAAACCCGTCAGAATCGTGACGGGCGTTCTGATGTCACGGCGGTCGGTCACACGAGACCGCTCGCGCGTGCCTGTTCCAGAGCCATGGCGGCCCAGTCCCGTTGCGCGTCGCCATGCGATACCGCGCCCAGGAGCCGATCGCGACACACATTGGCGCTTGGCATGGGAACGCTCACTCCGCCGCCCGCGGCCAAGGCAAGGTTGATGTCCTTGAGGGCAAGCGCGACCGTAAAGCCGACGTTGTCCCACGCCTTGTCGACGATGATTTTCGAATAGGTCGTGTAGGCCGGCGAGGCGAACAAACCGTCGGTGATCATTTCCTGAAAGACATGGACGTCGCCGCCATTTTTCTCCACCAACGTAAATGCTTCTCCGAGCGCTTCGATGGCACAAGCGAGCATGCAGTTGTTGGCGAGTTTCATGGTGGCCGCGGTGCCGGGTTCGTCCCCCGCCGTGAACACGCGCCGGCCGAGCGACTCGAATATAGGCATGCAGCGGGCCACCGCCGCGGGTGCACCACCGACGACGATGCCCAGACGTCCGGCCGTCACGGCTTCCGGTCGGCCGAGTACCGGCGCGGATAGGAAGTGTTGGCCGCCGGCCGTGTGGGACGCCGCCAGCGCTCTGACCGCCTTGACGTCGTGGGTGCCCATGGCGACATGGATTCCGTCGGCCGGCAGCGAGTGGAGCAATCCGTGGTCCGCCGCGGCGACGGCCATCAAAGCCGTATCGTCGGACAACATCGACAGCACGATGCCGGCATACCCGGCCGCATCGGCAATGGAATCGACCGCATGCGCGCCCAAGGCAACCAGCGGCGCGATCTTGTCCGGCGTCCGGTTATAAACGGCAACCTCGTGTCCTGCGGCCAGCAGCCGCGCGACCATCGCGTGTCCCATGCGCCCGACACCGATGAATGCGAGTTTCACGTGAACGTACCGACGATGGCGCAGCACAGAGCCCAAAAGAACGGATACTCGCAGCCGCCGATGTGCCAGAGCCATTTCCGCTCCACCTTGATGACGGCTGCGGTTGCGATGATGAGATAGATGAAAGCCGCCCAGGCTGAGAACGGCAGCAACACGCCGGACAACAACAGCGCAGCGAGCACCACTTCGACGACCATGGCGGTGTAGCCGAACAGTTCTGCCGGTTTGAATCCGGCGGTACGGAAAAAACCAAAGGCCGCTTCTTTGGCCGTAAATTTACCCAGCGCGTGCGGAAGAAAGAAAAATCCGCAGATGCATCGCAGCGCGACCAGCGGTGTTAAAGACTGCCATAGATGCATTGATATCGCCTGTTTGCCCTCGATAGTCCCCATGTTATCGAAAATACTTGCAATCTAGATAGCAATATCGACAAAGTCGCCTGCTGGGCGCCATCGTTCAAAGAGGGAATGCAATATGGTCATTGGATTTATCGGGCTCGGTCGCATGGGCGGAGCCATGGCGAGACGCTTGTTGGCTCACGGGCACAGCCTCGGAGTGTTCGATCGTGATCTCGAACAAACCGCCGCGCTGCAGGCGCTCGGTGCCTATGTCGCGCGCGACATCGCCGATGTGTGTCGGGGCCGCACTCTGATCATCTCGATGCTGCCGAGCGACGCGATATTGAAAACCGTAGCCATGAGCGCCGGCGGGTTGGTGGAGTCGATGGCGACGGGCGCCATTCACATGGTGAGTGGGACCCACGGCGTCGTTGCAGTGCAAGAGTTGGTCGATGCGCATGCCGCCCGCGCTCAGGTGCTCGTGTCCTGCACGGTGCTGGGGCGCCCCGACCGGGCGGCCGAAGGAAAACTCGGGCTCATCGCCGCAGGCCCCCGTGCCGCGCTCGATGCCATCGCGCCGGTACTTGCCGTGCTCGGCGAAAAGACCTTCCACCCGGGCGAGAACCCCTTATCCGCGGTGGCCATCAAAATCGCGAACAACTTCGTTCTGGGGTGTGCCATCGAGGCGATCGGCGAGGGGATGGCGCTCGCCCGTAAGTATCAGGTCGACCCACTTTTGTTCCACGAGGTGTTGAGCCAAGGATTGTTCAATTGCGTCGCCTACCAAAGCTACGGCGACGTCATCGCCAAACAGGACTGGGGCCGCATCGGGGCAACGGCCACCATCGGATTGAAGGATGCGCAACTGGCGTTCGAGGCGGCGGAGAAAGTTCACGTTCCATTGCCGAGCGGCAACGTCTGGCGCGATCATTTGTTGAGCGCCTGCGGGCGCGGCGAGGCGGCGCTGGATTGGGCCGTGATGGCACGCGAGCAATTCCGCAGCAGCGGTCTCGAATAGCTGAGACTCGTACCAGCACAAGCGACTCGTACCAGTATCAGCGCCGAATCCGCAATCTTGAATAAATTATAAAATTATCGATTTTCTGGCGTTAAAATTGTATATTGCCGAACAACGGCAACAGACATCGGCGGGCGGGTGCCCGCACGGGCCAATGGGAGACATAAGATGATAAAAGCAGCGATCGTCGGACTTGGTTGGTGGGGAAGTACGCTGGTCGAGTCAGTCGCCGGTAGCGAGGTATTGAAGTTCGTGGCCGCGCTGACCCGGTCGCACTCCGACCGCGATAAAGAATTCGCCGCCAAGCACGACCTCAAGCTGTTCGGCAGCATGGATGAGTTGCTGGCGAGTCCGTCCGTCGACGCCGTGGTGCTGGCGACGCCGCCATCCGGTCACACTGCGCAAATTACCGCCGCTGCCAGGGCTGGGAAACATGTGTTCTGCGAGAAGCCTCTGGCCATTCGCAAAGCAGATGCGGATGCGTCCGTGGCGGCGGTCGAGCGTGGCGGCGTGACCTTGGGGCTCGGCTACAACCGGCGCTTTCATCCAAGTTGGATCGATCTGAAACAGCGGGTCCAGAGCGGCGCGCTCGGGACCATTCTGCACGTCGAATGCACGATGAGCGGACCCAACGGACTGAGCGCCGCCAACGACGTCTGGCGCTCGCAGGCCGACGAAGCGCCGTGCGGCGGACTCATTCCGATGGGAGTGCATGCGATCGATGGCTTGATCGACTTGGTCGGCGACGTGGATCACGTGTTCGGCCAGAGTTTCCGACTCGCGGTGAAGAACGACAACGACGACACCACCACGGTGTTGTTCAAGATGAAGGCCGGCATGTCCGCCTACCTCGGTACCATGATGGCCACGGCCGGTACGTTTCGCTTTCAGGTGTATGGCTCCGTGGCTACCGCCACGCTCGGCGGGAATGTCCACGTCGCCGGCCAATCCTCGCATCAACGGCGCAGCGGTCTGTTCGGCAGCTACATCATCCAGCCGGTCAAGGGCGATGCGATCTCGGTGGATGTACCGGAGTTCGACGTCAACCGGGCCGAGCTGGAAGCGTTTGCCCGTGCGGCAGCCGGCGGTCCTACTTATCCCATCTCCCTTCAACAAATGATTCATGGCGCGGCCGTGACCGAAGCGATCGTGGCGTCCGCACGCTCCGGTCGCGTCGAAGTCGTCGCCTAACCCGATCGCTTACCAGGAGAATATCAATGGATCTCGGCAAGTTTGGCCATTTGACCTATTCGACCCTCGTTCATCCCGGCGACACCTGGGAAGAGATGTGGCACAGCCTGACGACCTACGTGCCGCGCGTGAAGGCGCGGGTGTCGCCCGATCATCCGTTCGGCGTGTCTTTGCGATTGTCGCACGCGTCGGTCGAGACGCTGATCAATTCCCCCAGCGAACGATCGAAGCTCAAGAAATTTTTGGACGACAATGATCTGTATCTGTACACGGTCAATGCTTTTCCCTACGGACCTTTCAAAAACACCATCGTGAAAGAAGAGGTATACGAGCCGGATTGGCGCACTCAGCTGCGGGCCGAATACACCCAGAACGTCGCCATCATTCTGGCCGAGATTTGCCCGAGCTTCATCAACCCATCGATCCAGAGTCCTCCGCTCGGCTTCAAACCGAAAGTCACCAGTAAGGACGTGGTGGAAGCCTATGCGGCCAACATCCGCCAACTTGCCGCCTTTCTGCATCGATTACGCGAGAAGTCGGGCAAGACCATTACCCTGGCGTTGGAGCCTGAACCTTTTTGCTTCCTCGAAACGACGGCAGAAACCGTTCATTTTTTCACGCAAGTCCTGCGCTCCGATGCCTCCATCCAGGCATTGGCCGCCGAATTGAAAGTCGACACCGCGCAGGCCCGCGAGATTTTCAAGCGTCATGTGGGCACCGTTTACGATATCTGTCACCAGGCCGTCGAGTTCGAAGATATATCCGCCTCTTTGCAGAGTTTGGTCGACAACGACATTCCCGTTTTCAAGCTGCAGGAAGCCGCCGCGGTGCGCGTACCCTCGGTCACCGCCGCGGCGGTGGAGGCGCTGCGCGAGTACGCTGACTCGGTGTACCTGACGCAGACCATCGAGATGCGCAACGGCAAGCTGACCCGCTTCTTGAATCTGCAGGACGCCTTCGCCGCCTTCGAGAAAGATCCTTCGGGCGAGCGCGAGTGGCGCATCCATTTTCACGTGCCCGTATTCCTGGATGATTTGGGCGATCATTTCAAGACGACGCGGTTCGCCATCGAGGAAGCGCTCGAGTTTCACAAAAAGACGCCGTTGAGCGCGCAGCTCGAGATAGAGACCTACACCTGGGACGTTCTGCCCGATCACTTGAAAACCGGCGACATCGTCGACTACGTGGTGCTCGAACTCGATTGGGTCCGCAGCGTACTGGCTGCGGGCGGCGAAGGCGCGGTGCGCGGCCGCGATGTGATGAGCGCCTGACCTTCCTCGATAGATCAAGCGAATAATCTCGACATGCGCTGGCTGGCGTAGAGACTGGAGCGTGTTTTGAAAATCGGAATATTGGTCGCCGTGCTTGCCTATCTGGTGATTCTGGTCGTGGGAGTCGGAGCGTGGCTCGCGAAGCGCGAGAAGAATCATCAAGCGGTGGAGGGGGATTTCGCGCTTGGAGGCCGCAATTTGTCGACCCCGGTCGTTGCGGTCACCCTCGCGTTCTCCGTGTTGGGAACCGCCCATATCCTGGGTGTCTTCGAGCTGTCGTGGACGCTCGGAGCCGCGGCGGTTTGGTTTTCCCTCGCGCACGTCATCATGCTGGTCGTGGTGTGTTTGTCGACGGGTCTGTGGGTGCGGCGCCTGGGCGTTTCGACGGTACCGGAAATTCTCGAACTGCTGTTCGGCGAGAAAACCCGACTGCTGGTCAGCTGCGTCATGGCCGGAGTGTTGGCCGGCCTGCTGACGGTGGAGACGCAGGGACTCGGAATCCTCATGTCCACCATGACGGGATGGCCGTTGCAGGAAGGCGCGATCGCGGGCGGAATAATCGGGATCTTCTATGTCATCATGGCCGGCATGAAAGAAGTCGGTTATCTCAACGTCATCAATGCGACGGTGAAATACGGCGGACTCATTCTGGCGACCATATTCCTGGCCGCCAAACTGCCTGGTGGAAACTTCAAATCAGTGAGTGATTTCTACGTTGCGGGGGGGCATCCGGAAATGCTGAGCATTTACGGAACGCCGACCATCTTGATGACTTTTGCGCTCGGCACGGTGGTGGCGGTGCTGTTCAGCCAGGGCATCAGTCAGATGTTGCTGCAGCCGGCGATGGGTGCGCGCGATGAAGCCACCATCCGCAAGGCGCTTTGGATCGCCGCGCCGGTCAACGGCATGTTCGGCGTCTTTGCGGTGGTGATCGGACTCACCGCGAAATCGCTGCCGCAGTTTCAGGCGCTGGGTCCGAAGGTCGCGGCCACCACGATGTTGGTCACCTTGCTGCCGCCCTGGCTGGCGGCGGTATTGCTGGCCTCGTTCCTGACTGCGGTACTGTCCACTTTCGCCATGGCCTGCCTGGCGCCCGCGACCCTGTTCAGCGTCGATATCTACAAGCGGTTGTACCGGCCGGACGCCGACGAACTGCGGTTGAAACGCGTGACGCGGATGGCCATCGTCGTGCTCGGTACCGTCGCCATCGCCGTGGCGTCGGCTTTGCCGCCCATTCTGGCCTCGGTAAACTGGCTGTTTTCCTGGCTGGTGCCCGTTTTCTGGGTGGTGGTTTTCGGGCTTTTCTGGAAGCGTAATGCGACGGTGGCGGCGACGACACTCATCGTCGCCTGGGTCGTCAACTGCGCTTGGTCCTTCACGCCGTTGCCGGCGGCTTTGGGCATGGGTGCGGTACCGAACGCCTACGTCACTTTAGCGGTTACACTCGCGATCGGCGTGGTCGGGAATTTATTGATGTCCGGAAAGCAATCGTACTTCAAGTCGGGCGAGTATCTGACGCGCAAAGCGCGGATGGCGCAACCCAGTGCGGGCGGCGCTTGATGTTCTGGAGCATTTTTATCCAATCGACGGTGTTCATAGCCAGCGTGGTCGTCCTGGGCGGAATCATCGGCTGGTTGACCCGCGACTCCACCAAACGCGAGTGAGCGCACCCTCCGAGGAACCGAGATATGCAGGAAAGCACCACCACCATCATCTGGATGGTCGGCGTGATGATGATCATGCTGACCTACGGCGCCATAGCCACCGTCGGGTTTCTTCGACGCAAGCGTTGAAGATTCGTCAGCCATTTCAAACAGTCAAGAAAGTACAGTAAAAGAAAGGAAAGCCAATGACGAACCACAAGAAACCCGACGAACAAATCGATGCGAAGTTTGCCAAGGCGTCACGCCGAGAGTTTGTCGCCTTGTCTGCGGCGGCGGGATTCGTAGCCGCAGCGGGCGGAGCCGCCGCGGCGGATTCCAAGGTCGTCGCTGCCGACGTCGAGATCACGACTTCCGATGGCACGAGCGATGCGGCTTTTTTCCATCCTGCCACGGGCACCCATCCGGCAGTCGTGATCTGGACCGACGTCTTCGGTTTGCGGCCGACGTTTCGCGAGTTCGGCCGGCGTCTCGCCGCCGAAGGTTACTCGGTGTTGGTACCCAACCCTTTCTATCGAACGGCCAAGGCCCCGCTGTTCGAAGATCCGTCGAAATTCGATTTCAGCAACGCGGATAATCGCGCGAAGCTCCAGTCACTGACGGCGCCCGCCATGGCGCCCGGCGCGGTAGAAAAAGACGCGACTGCCTACATCGCGTGGCTCGATTCGCAGCCCTCGGTCAGCAAGACCAAAAAAATCGGCACGCAGGGCTATTGCATGGGTGGCCCCCTCGTCTTGCGCACCGCGGCCGCGGTTCCCGCTCGAGTCGGCGCCGGCGCATCGTTTCACGGGGGTGGTCTGGTGACCGACATGCCCGATAGTCCGCATCTGTTGGCCCCCAAGATCAAGGCGCAACTCTACATCGCAATCGCGGCCAGCGACGATGCACGTCAACCTGATGCGAAAGACAAACTCAAGGAAGCTTTTTCGGCGGCGCACGTGAAAGCCGAAGTCGTCGTCTATGCGGACACTCAACATGGATGGTGTGTGCCGGATATGCCCATGCAAATGGGAAAACCGATATACGACAAGAAGGATGCCGAAACTGCCTGGAGCCACTTGTTGACGCTGTACAAATCAGCCTTGGTTTGACGGCGTGACGGTGCCGGTGGACGGGCACGTCATGGCTTCCCGCGCTGCATTACTGACGGTATAGTGATTTATCAGTTTGGCTGGTCGAGACAGGAGAATTATGTGAAGTATCCCTTAGCAAGTGCGTTGCTGTTGAGCGGCACGTTGTGCGCGGCGTTGACGATTGGAGTGACCAATCCGCGAGCTGCCGCGGCGGCGCCAAGCGCCGCGACCTATCCGAATTCTTTCGATGATTTCCAGGCGATGAAAGCGAAGGCACACGGTGGCACGGTGTACACCCCGCTAACGGTACCGGATTGGTCGGGACTGTGGCGCCGGCTCGGGGATCCTGAAAAGCTCGATCCGACGCCGATCGTTCCGTATCTGACGCCAAAGTACAAGGCGGCATATGACGAGAAGCGGGCCAAGGATGCGAAGGGCATCTTGTGGGACCGCCTCAGCTGGTGTTTGCCCATGGGCATGCCGCGTTGGTTGGCCGATCCCTGGCTGCACGAGTACATCATACAACCGAAGGAAACCTGGTTGTTGTACGAGCAGCTCGAGGAAGAGCGGCGGGTCTACACGGATGGACGCGGACACGTGCCGGACGACGTGGCGTTTCCCCAGTGGGAAGGCGATTCGATCGGCTTTTGGGATGGCGACACTCTGGTGATTCACACCAACCATATCAAGGCGGGCGAATATTGGCGCGGCTCCCCGGATACGAGCTTCCAGGCGACCACGATCGAACGCATGCGCAAAGTCGATGCCGATACGATCGAGAGCCAGCTGACGGTATACGACCCGGTGTCGCTGACCCGACCCGTGCACCTCACGTACACGTACAAGAAGATCAAGGACCAGGAAGCGCGCATCAACTACGATTCGTGCGAAGAGGGTAACAACAACTATCGCACTGACGAGGGTGGCACGGGAACACGCTTGCCGGGTGAACCCGGTTATCGGGAGCCGACCAACTTCGGTATCGCCGATGTCGCGATCGATTCGCGGCCGCAGTAGAGACCAGAATCATGAGGAAAGCCAAGATGAAAGAGCTGAAGTTAGTGTCGATGGCATTGGCGTG
>CAZZXZ010000083.1:0-15725 GCA_964658135.1 uncultured Acetobacteraceae bacterium
GCGCCGGCCACGGCATTTCGTCCGTACAGGGCGCTCTGCGGACCCTTGAGCACCTCGATCTGCTCGATGTTGGCGAATTCCTAGTTGAAGCTGTTGGGATTGACCTGCGGCACGCCGTCGATCACCAGCGCGAAGTTGGTCTCGGCATCGCGATCGGTGTTGAGTCCGCGGATGCTGACCTGCAGGTCGCCCGCCTCGGCGGCCTGCACCTGGGACACTCCCGGGGTTCAACGCGATGAAATCCTGCGGCCGCTCGATGCCGGCCTTCTCGATGGCGGCGGCACCGAACACCTGCATGCTCACCGGCACGTCGACGAGCTTTTCTTCGCGCTGCCGCGCGGTGACGACGATCTCACCGAGTTCGTCGGCAGCGGCGGCCGGTTGATCCTGCGCGGGCACGCGTCCGGCGCATAGCGCCGCGATACAGGCACCCAGCACCACGGGTAAAGGCGTTCGCATGGTCATACATCCCTCGAGCGGTATCCGTGGCCTACATTGGACCCCGATCTACGGCTCCTTCCGAGGATAGCATCGTGTTTCGGCGCGCTGCAAACCAGCACCGACCAAGGCCGGACCGCTGCGCCGCTGGCGCAGCAGCCCGGCACAGACGACACAGACGACCATCACCAGCACCAGGCCGAGGAACGAGGTCCGGTAGCTGCCCGTGAAATCTCGGCCATACCCGACGAGAGCCGGCGCCACCGCGCCGCCCACCGTTTCCATCACCGCCAGCATCCCGAGCGTGCGCCCGAGCACCGCCGTCGGAAACAACGCCACGGGCTGAAGCTGAAGCATCGCGCTGTTGCCGCCCCAGCCGATCCCGAACACCACGACCACCAGGACGAGATTCTGCGCGGGGACGATCAACACCGCGGCGATGCCCGCCAGCATGAGGCACAGCATGACTCGATGGATGAACAACGCGCCGAGCCGGTCGGCCGCGAGTCCGGCCAGGACCTGGGTCACGCTGGAAGCGAAGAACAGCGCGAACAGCAGCTCCTGCCCCGCATTGCCGGACAGTCCCAGATCCTTCGAGACGTAGAGCGACAGATTGGTCACCAGCCCGAGCACGCACAGGACCGAGGTCCCCGCGATTATGCCGAGCAGCCAGAAGGTCGCAGCCTGATGCTTGTCGCTGGCCGACTGGTCATGAGGAGCGAAGTGCATGGCGTCGTGGCGATCCGGTACGCCCAAGCGGTGTTCCCCGCCCGCACCGGCCGCGTCGCCGACAACCGCCCCGTCCCCGGCCGTGCCACCGGCCTCGTCGCCCGCCGCCGGGCGCTCCCGATAGACCAGGTAGACCACGGGTATCAACGCCACCGCCACCAGGGCCCCGCACAAAATGGCATCGCGCCATGCAAAGTGCGCCAGCAGCAGACCGTTGATCGTCGGGGCCACGGCATTTCCCAGGCTCGACCCCGCAACCACCAGGCCGAGCGCCAGCCCACGGTGCACCGACGTCCACCGCGATATCAGCACCACATGCGCGACCAGTCCGCAGAACGCCTGCGATGCGCCGAGCAGCACCTGCGCGGCATACATCTCCCAGGCAGCGTGTACGAAACCGTACGCGGTGAAGCCACCCGCCATCATCAGCAGGCCCGCCACGACGATTGGGCGGATGCGCACACGGTCGAGCAGCAGACCGACGAACGGCACGGACACCCCGAGCGAGACGATCGTGATGGTGTCGCGCAGCTTCAACGAACCAAAAGACAGACCCAGGTCGCTCAGCATGGCGCTGTCGAAACTGGTGAGGCCAGCGATGATGAATCCGTTGTTTACGAACATCACTGTAAAGGCGAGACATACCGTCGCCAGCGAGCGATCGAGCTTGAATCGGTTGAACACGGGGGTGGTCGCTCATTCAGGTTTACCGGTGGAAGGATGCAGGCCGTAGTTCCAAAGCGACAGACTATTCAGAAATCTGCTTGACCACAACCTACTCTTTGGGATACGTTCGAATCAACAAGCAGCGCTTGTATCATTCGAACGCCGCCCACAGTAAGGGATACAGATGAAAACTCGATGCATCACCGCCCTGGCAATGTCGTGTTTTGCGATCATGGATGCAAGTTCGGCCGCCGAGACTGACGCGCCGCTCACCACCACGACGGCGAAGGACTCCGGCGCGCAAATCGACGACATCGTCGTCACGGCCCGCCGGGTCGCCGAAAGCGAACAGAAAGTGCCCGTTCCGGTCACGGCGTTCGGCTCTGCCGAATTGGCGAATCTCTCCGTCCAGAACGCAACCGATCTGTCCGGCCGGGCTCCCAACGTGCAGATCGCAGAAACCGGCGCCGGCACGGGTGCCATGCAGGTCTTCATCCGGGGTATTGGCAACGATTCGCTGGCCTTTAATCTGGAAAACCCCGTGGGCGTATACCTCGACGACGTCTACATGGGACGCCTGCAGGGCGCCTTGCTCGACAACCTCGACTTCGATCGCATCGAGGTGCTGCGCGGACCGCAGGGCACGCTGTATGGCCGCAACTCCACGGTGGGTGCGTTGAAATACGTGACCAAGGACCCGGACCTCGACGCCGAACACTACAAGGCATCGGCGACCTTTGGCGACTATTCGCGTTTCGACACCAGTGCGAGCGCGTCCATCCCCCTCATAGCCGGCGTGCTCGCCACCAAGATCGACGTGGGCACCCGCAGCGAGGTCGGCTATCTCCAGGGGGTCGATGCCAACGGCAAGCCTAACGGCCAGACGGCCGACGGCATCAACCGTCAGAACGCGCGCATCGCGACCCTGTGGCTGCCCGCGGAAGACTGGCGGGTCAACATCGCCGCCGATTACAGCATCGACCGCTCGGGCACGTCACAGGGCACCCCGCTCGTCTCTGCCGCGGATCCGACCGCGGCGTGTAACTCCGCGGCATCGGCCTGTGCGCCCCTGTACGGCTCGCCGTACCGGACCGGCATCAACAACGCCAACGAGGGCCACAACAAGGTCGCGGGCCTCAGCGCTCACGTCGACAACACCACCTCTTGGGGTTCGTTCAAGTCCATCACCGCCTACCGCCGCCTCGACAACTTCGATGCCATCGATCTGAGCGACGTCGCCGGCGTGAACTTCCAGATTCCGGACACCAAGAAGCAGAACCAGATCTCGCAGGAGTTCCAGGTCGCCTCGAAGGCCGATCAGGCGTTGACCTGGCTGGGCGGGGTGTTCTACTACCGTGAGAGCATCTACCACTTTGCGGACTTCATCGGCGTGCAGCTCAACGACGATCACCAGATTTCCAACAGCTACGCCGCGTTCGCCGATGCCACCTACCGCATCATCGAAAACCTGCATTTCGAGCTCGGCGGCCGCTACAGCAAGGACGACAAGACTATCGACCGTGCCGTCCTGCCGGCGGCCGGCGGACCGGCGACCATCGCCGGCAGTTCTTCGTTCTCCACCGAGAAAGCCACCTACAAGGCCGGACTGGACTACGAGGTGTTGCCCGACGTCATGACCTACGTGACGTACTCGACGGGGTATCGCCCCGGCAGTTTCGCGAGCACCTATGCCTATCCTGCGGTGCCCGCAGTTCTGTTCGGCCACACCAAGGACGAGACGGCGGAGAATCTCGAAGTGGGCGTGAAATCCGAATGGCTGGACCGTCGCCTGCGGGTGAATCTGAGCGGGTTCCATACCGACTACAAGGACTTGCAACAGCAGAGCTCTGCCTTTCCCTACCCCATCACCACCTACAACATTGCTCTGAAGGGCTTGGAGTTGGAGACGCAGGCGCGCCCCATCGGCCCGATCACGCTGAATGGCACGCTGGGCATGCTCGATGCGCGGATCACCTCGGGCACGAAGACGGGAGACCGCCCGCGGCTGACGCCCAAGGTGCAGTACTCGCTGA
Source organism: uncultured Acetobacteraceae bacterium (assembly GCA_964658135.1). GTDB lineage: Bacteria > Pseudomonadota > Gammaproteobacteria > Steroidobacterales > Steroidobacteraceae > Bog-1198. The sequence goes on from CAZZXZ010000083.1 coordinate 3,867, forward strand.
GCGGGGAGTACAAGACCGAGCTACGTGAGGGTATCGACTTCTTCGGGGGCGCCAACCTCGTGCACACCAGCACGTACACCACGGACGATTCCAACATTCCCAGCGTGACCCAGGATGCGTATTCCCTGGTCGGCGCGCAGATCGGCCTGGAATTCGCGAGCGGTCGCTACAGGGTCTCCATCGACGGCAAGAATCTGACCAACAAGGCATACTTTGTCGCGACATCGCCCGACGTGGAGCAGTATTTCGGCCCGCCGCGCATGATCTACGGCTCCGTCACCGCGAGGTTCTGAACGACCATGACCCGTCCCCACGTCGAGTTTATGTTCGCACAGGCGCTGCCCTGGGGCACGACCGTACCGCTGCCGCAGCGCGAGAGCCTGGAGTGCAAAATCCTGAGCAGCGACTTGGAGAGCGGCGAGGCGAGCGTGGTGCTGCGTCTGCCGCCGGGGTGGAGTCAGTCCGTGACCAGCGGGTTCCAGGAGGAACTGTACGTCATCGACGGCGTGCTGCAGCTCGACGAGATGCGCCTCGCACGCGACGGCTATGCGCGCATCGAACCCCGGCGAGTCACGCGCTGGGCCGCGCCGCAGGGTGCGGTGGTGCTGGTGTTCTCGAATGCGGATTCAGCCGTCACGCCCGCCACGGACCCGTCGGGCCTGTGCGTGCTCGACACGGTGACGATGCCGTGGGATCGTTCGCACGTCCCGGAGGAGCTGCAGTACATGGGTATTGCACGCAAGGCTCTGTTCGTTGATGCTGACAGCGGGCGGCACCGCACGTGGCTGTTGACGACGGCTCCGCAGAGTCTGCCCAAAGGCAAACAGCTGGAACGCGAGACTCACGGGTGTGCCGAAGAGCTTTATATGTTGTCGGGCGAAATCACCGGCCCGAACGGTGTGATGGCGGAGGGGGCGTATTTTTGGCGCCCTGCCCAGACGCTGCACGGCCCGTTCGGCTCGCGCAAGGGCAATCTGGCCCTGTGCCGCTTTCGCGACGGCGAGCAGACCGTGACCTTCCATCGGCAGACTCTTCCCTTCCGGTTCGAGGCGCCTTACCAGCCCCAGCTTCCCGCCGAACTCGAGCATCTGCGTGCCCGTGGCGGACCCTACCTCGGCAACTACTGATCCAGACGTCGCGATGGACGTAAGGCATCTGCGCTACCTGCTCGCGGTGAGCCAGCATCGCAGTTTCGCCGCGGCGGCGCGCAGTCTCGGCATTTCGCAGCAGGCGTTGGGACAGAGCGTCGCATCGCTCGAAGCCGAGCTCGGCGTAAAATTATTCGAGCGCGGCGCGGGCGGCGAGCCGACGGTGTTTGGACGCGCCCTGCTCAAGCATGCCGCAGTGGTCGACATCGAGATAGAGCGTGCGCTGAGCGCCCTGGGGCAGCTGCGTGAAGCGTCCGCCGGCGAGGTGCATGTCGGCGTCGGCGAAGGATTCGCAGGTGTCGTGGCGCCGCTCGCCATCAGCTGGATGCACGCCCGCAGCCCGTCGGTGAAGATCCATGTGCTCGAGGACTACACGAAGACGCTGCTCGAGCGGCTGCGAGCCGGCACCTTGGATTTCGTCGCGGGCGCACCTGCGGCACATCCGTCCCAGATCGAAGAATTCGCACAAGAGATTCTCGGCGAGACCACCGACGTCGTTTTCGTGCGCAGCAAACATCCGCTCGCGCGACGGAAAAAGGTGCAGGTTTCTGATCTGCAGGAATACACCTGGCTCATTCCGAGCGATCTGGGCGAGACTTACGAGACGGTGCTCGAAACCTTCGTCGACGAGGGCGTTCCGCCGCCGAACCGGGTGATCTGGTGCGACGGCACCGGCACGGGCTTCGCGCTGCTGCTCAACAACGATTATCTGATTCTCGTCTCGCCGTTGATGATGGCGGCGTTGATCGAGGCGAAATTGGTGGTGAGGCTCGACGTCGACCGCCCCTATCGTCAGCGCAAGCTGTCGCTGTGGACCCGCAAGATCACCACCCTCTCGCCCGTGGCCACCGCGCTGATCAGCGACATGCGTGCCGCATTTCTGAAGAACGCGCACTACGCCGTCTCGCCCGTTCCGCTCGTAGCGCCCGGCCTCTCAAGCAGACCCCGCACTAAATAAACCGTTGATTTAGATTTATTAATATTGTTAAACCTAATCCTTGTCCGTGAACAGGGCGTGATATACCTTTGACGCATGCAAAACCCAATCGAACGACGTGAGCTTCCGGTCGCGGCGGCCACCGCGGAGAATCTTGCCGCCTTCGGGCGAATCCTCGGCGCAAACGCCGACACCGCGCCGCTGCCCATCGATTTTTACGGCGGCGCCATGCAGGTGCGCAAGCCGGTCACCTTCGTCTCCGACGAAACCACCGAGCTTACCGTTGTGACGCTGCAGAGACGGCCGCTGGAGGTGCGCTGGGTCGAGCGCCATTTCAAACATACCCAGACGTTCATCCCGTTGGGCGGCCGGCCATTCGTCGCTGTGATGGCGCCTCCCAGCGAGGGCGAGTTGCCGGACCTGGATCAGATGCGCGCCTTTCATTTCGACGGGTCGGCCGGTTTCACCATGAATATCGGTACCTGGCACGAATTCCCATTCGCGCTGCAGGACGACACGAACATCATCGTGATCCTGCGCGGCGAGGCCACCCGTGATCTGATGCGCGACAACGTCATCCTCGACGAGGCCCTGGGACCGGACATCGACAAGAAGGATCTTCTGCGGCGGACGGGAGTAATGTTCACCGCCTCCTCGAAATGACGCCCGCCGGGAAACCGTTCCGGCTGCTCGACACGCTGCGGATGAAGTGGGAGGACATGCCCGGCATTCCAGGCTTCAAGCGCCGCGTGCTGCGCGTCGATGCGGGCGGCGGGGGCAGCGTCGAAATTCAGTTCGCTCCGCCCGGTTTCAGCGAGTCGATCCTCGCGCGCCTCTCCATGGGTTCGGTGCGTCATTTTCACCGGTCGGTGACCGAGCGTCATTACTTCCTGAGCGGCGACCTGCCCAACTGCGACTGGAGGGATCTGGAGGACGCGAACGGCAGGCTCACCGTGTACCGGCGCCACATGTTTCTCGACCGGCCGCCGCTCACGCTGCATGGCCTCGTTCCCGACCACGTGTCCGTCGCAGGTTCGGAGTTCCTCGTCTGGAACACCGGGTCCGGCACCGCGCTCTGGGAGGCCGATGCGGAGCGCGAGACGGTCGAGGTGTCGAACTCGAACATCGACGGTCTGAGGGGCATGCGTTTCGTCGCGCCGACGATACTGCATACGGACCGTCTGCCGCTGCAACCGCATGCTCGGGTGCCGGGCTGGAAATATGCGGCGATCGCGCCGCCGGTACCCGGCATGCCCCAGACCACCCTGACCCTGGTACCGTTCGCCGTCTTCGCGGACGGCCTCATCCGTAGCGAACCGGGCACGATTCGCTGGCTGTACGTGATCTCGGGCAGCCTGTCGGCCATCGTCAGCACCACGACTTCCGCCGATGCGATATCGCTCTTCGAGGGCAGCTTCCTCGACCTCGACCCGAGCGCGCAGTTGAATTTTACGAACGGCGCGCCCTTGACGGATCGGGGGTGTATGTTGCTGTGCGTCGGGATCTCCTTCACCTCCAGCCCCTGAGCGACCAAGAGCCATGCAGAACAAGACCACCCGCGGCAGGATCAGGTATCTGTCTCACGATGGCGGGACCGCTACGGAATTCGGCAGAGAATGGTTTGCCATCACCTGGCACGCGGATGGGCAGCGTACCCTGCAGGCACAGAGTGAGATCGAGGCGGGCGTCATCGCGCCGCGCGAGGTCCTGCGCGAGGTCACGTACACCATGGACTCCCGGCACCGTCCCCTCGATTGCTTCAACCGTCTGCATCAGGACGGGAAATTCCTGGGTTCCGGGTGGATGCGCTTCGTCGATGGATTCGCCTCCTGTGAAGTGGACAACGTGACGCTCGGCCGCATCTCCCAACGTTTGCCGATGACCACCCCCGCGCTGTCGCTCGGCGTGCATCCGGTGAGCTGCGACATGTTCCACCTTCCGCGCTTCGACCGTGATTCGCCGGAGCGCATACAACGTCACCGTGACGTCTGGATGACCTCCCTGGAACACGATGGATGTTCCGGTCCGCTGCTGACGAAAATCGACATCGACATCGAATACGTGGGCCGGGAGCGGGTGACGGTTCCTGCGGGAAGCTTCGAGACCGACCATTACCGCTTCAACGTGGCCGGCGCATTCCCCCGGGAGCATCCCGTCGAAGACCTCTGGTGCATCCCGAACGACTTTACGTTCGTAAAAATCACCGTCGGCGGCTACATGAATGCATCGTTCGAGTTGGTGGAACTGTCTGGCGAGGGGCCCTCGGGCGAGGCGCGCTGAACGCAGTCCCGATTTCATTGCCCGGTGAGCGAGCCGGTAGGGGCCCGCTTGTCCTAAGCTGCAGTGAAGGCTGGCGTGGGCGCCATGCGGGCGGCGCGCCGCGCTGACTTGGTGGCCCGGCAACGGCGAAAGGCTCTGCGCCGAAGCCTGCTGGTGGCCAAATAGCCTAAGCAAGCCATGCGGCTCCTAAGCTTGGACGCAACATGAGGCCGGTTACGCTCAAGCAAAGGTTGTGGGCAGCCTTGGCCCGGACGGGCGTTTGATATTCCTATCTGCGCGAAGTTTTGCTGTTATGGCGCCCATGCCATGTCCGTGTCGCTTCTGAATGTTGATGCCCCAGGTCGGAATTGACGTCCTAGCTCAAGCACCAAGTCTAAAAACTCCCATTAAGAAGACGCCTGTATCATCAGCCTAGCCAGACATCGAGTTAGGGACGACCGACCCGGCGGTCCTGCGTCAATTGGATTGCCGTATCCTTCAGTTCCCCCGCGAGCCTGTCCATGAAGCGCAGAACGACATTGAACTCGTTGTCGGTGTATTCACCAAGCAATTTTTCAATCCGCTTGGCATGTGCGGCATAAATGGCATCGACTTTGACGATTGCAACCAGGTTTGCCCGGAGTATCCAACGGCGACGATCGTCGCTATCCTGCTGACGGCGCAAGAACTTCCTGGTGACGAGCTTCTCGACGATGACGCTCAGCGACGCCGGGGTAAGCCTGGTTTCCTTCGCCAGATCTGATGCCGTGAGCGGCCCCTCGTGCTGCACCAACCGGAAGCACTCGAGCTCCGTCGCCGTGAGCTTCAGATGGCGTGCCGCAGCATCCTGAAAAAGCAACGTGCGCGCGCCGAACCTTTGCGCCACCACGACGTATCGACCGAATCGCCCCTTGGGCATCGTCTCTCCAATTCTCAAGCAATGATCTCGCAAGATTGCATTATTAGTTAGCTTGTGCAAACATTCGTCTGCCTAATGATTTTTTTCAGCTTGCTGCAATTGGCTGTCGCGCGATGTATCCAACGTCGGGAGCGGGTCGAAGACCGCCTAGCCGCCTGCGCGTTTCCGGCGGTCGACGCCGCAAGCTTTGCGGCAGCCATGCGCCAGTCGTGGATTGTGGCTTGGCATTTCCCCGGAAAGGTGCTCGTTCCATTCGCCTTTGTAAACTTATGCCGGTACAGCTAAGTCATACGATCGTCTGGTGTCGTGACAAGCAACGATCGTCCGCGTTGCTCGTCAGAGTTCTTGGCTGCTCGCGTGCATTAGCTATGTACAAATTCATGGTGGTGCCGTTGGACAACGGGGTTTCGCTCGATTTCATGGAGACTGCCGGGCCCATCGCTTCGCAACACTACGCATTCCTCATCGAAGAAAGCGAATTCGATGCAATCGTCTCGCGGATCCGCGCTGAACGGCTGAGTTATTGGGCTGATCCGATGAGATCCCGACCTAATGAGATCAACGATCATGATGAAGGCCACGGCGTTTATTTTGAAGATCTCGATGGTCATCTGCTAGAGGTGATCACGCGGCCCTATGGCAGCGGCGGTTCTGGCGATGCAAGACGGCCTCATGCTAGTGGGGCCGAAGCAGCTGACAACGAGGCCACCCAAGCATGAAGATTCTCGTACTGGGTGCAACCGGTGGAACTGGACAGTTGATCGTGCGGGAGGTGCTCGCGAAGGGCCATGTCGTCCTCGCCTTGGTGCGCTCGAAAGAGAGCGCCCCCGATCTTTCAGGAGCACAGCTGATCGAAGGCGATGCTCGTGACGAAGCGGCCCTCTTGAAGGCCTCCTATGGCTGCGATGCCGTCATCAGTGCGTTGGGCACGGGCATGAGCCCTTTTCGCAAAGTCACGCTGCTGTCCACCGCAACACGCGCGCTGGTTGCCGCGATGACGCGAAATGGTGTGCAACGACTGATTTGTATCACCGGCCTGGGCGCAGGCGACAGTCGCGGTCATGGCGGATTTCTGTACGACCGGCTGATTCTGCCGCTGCTTCTGCGCAATGTTTACGAGGACAAGGATCGCCAGGAAGACGTGATCCGCGCCAGCAACCTCGATTGGGTCATCGTCCGGCCCGTCATGCTCACCGATGAGGCAGCCCGTGGGAACGTCAGAGCCGTCATCGACTTGGCAGGCGTGCAAGGCGGCAAGATCGCGCGCGCCGACGTGGCCCGCTTCTTGGTGGACCAATTGACGGACGATACTTGGTTGAGACGGACACCGCTAATCTCGTGGTGAGGGAATAACACCCTGGTAAAGGCAAACATGGTCTTGTGGACAGGCGCCCCGGCTGTAAGGATGGGGAACCCACATGTGCTGACCACCCTTGCTTAAAACGCCCTGCGTTCCGAATGCCGTTCCGGTTCCTGGCTGCGGTCGTTTGCGTGGCTTTTCTAGTGGCTATCCTGGGCACGGGATGCATGGCCTGGCACGGCGATCGGGCTTTGCAGGTGAAGGACGTGGTGATGTTGCCCGGCGGGATGTGGTTGGGGCGCTTGATGCTCCTTGCCGTACTCGGAAGCACGACGCCCCCGCAAGAGTATGTACCCCGGCACGACCACTGGCCCTTTGCGTCTGCTCGGGTTGCAGGCTGTTATTTGTTACTCGTGATCGTGTTTTTCTGAGGCCGTGATGACCCCTGCTACCTTGCCGCAGCCAGCGGCGTTCCGCACACCGTTCTAGTGGCTGGCCGCGTTCGCTTTTGCGATTGTCGTCGTGTTACCGTCGATCTGACTGATCGCGGCCTGCACGGCGCAGCCCGGGCTGCAATCGAGGCGGGAGTGGCGGGCTTTATGTGCGACGCGTGTGCGTACTGTGCTTTCGGCGACATAGGCATAGATCATGGTTCCAACAACAGGAGCACCCGCCATGCGTGCCGTCGCCTATAACGAAGCCGGGCCGATCGATCGTCCGGAATCTCTCCTGGACAAGACGTTTACCGATCCCGTGGCCGAAGGTCGGGATCGTGCGAGCCATCGGTCCGGAGGTGACGACATTCCGCGTCGGCGACGAAGTGTTCTACGCTGGCAGCATCGCGCGAGCGGGTACGAATTCCGAACTTCATCTCGTCGACGAGCGCATCGTAGCCATCAAGCCCCGCACGCTTGATTGGGGCGAGGCGGCCGCTCTGCCGCTAACGTCGATCACAGCGTGGGAAGCGCTTTTCGATCGACTGGACGTGCGCAAACCCGTATCAGGCGCTGCCGATGCGCTGCTCGTGATCGGCGGTGCCGGCGGGGTCGGGTCAATGACGATCCAGCTTGCGCACCAGCTCACCGGTATGACGATCATCGCGACCGCCTCCCGACCGGAGACGCGCGACTGGTCGCACAGCCGGCCGCTGGCGCCCCAGATCGAGGCGCTCGGACTGGGCGCGCCAGCGTTCGTGTTCTCGACGACCCACAGCGACAGGCATCAGCCCGACATCGCCGCGTTGATCGCGCCGCAAGGGCGCTTTGCCCTCATCGACGATCCGGTTTCGCTCGATGTACTGCCGTTCAAGCGCAAATCGGTCTCGCTCCAGTGGGAGCTGATGTTCACGCGGTCCCTCTTTGGCACGGCAGACATGGGCGAGCAGGGCCGATTGCTAGCCGAGGTGGCGCGTCTCGCCGACGCCGGGCACCTCCGCACAACGCTCACTGAGCGCTTTTCGCCCATCAACGCCGCCAATCTCAAGCGTGCGCACCAGATGGTCGAAAGCGCCACCAGGCGCGGTAAGGTCGTACTGGAAAACTGGGGCTGAGGTCGGTGAGGCGCCGTCTTTCCGTAGCGATCGACCTGCTCGCCATGCGTATCACGCGAAAGGTGGGAGGACACTCATCGGCCGCGCTTCTCAGCCGACAACCCCGCGACAACCAATGTCAGCGCTTCACGCTCCCGCTGTCCCGTATTCGGTTCGGTGCCCCAAGCGAGCGTCAGCATGGCCATCCCGTGGACGGCCGACCAGCAGGCGAGCGCGGCCGCTTCGGGGCTGACGGGACCCAGTTGCCGAACCCTGCGCACCAACACGCCATAGGCGGTGTTCACCTCCGGCGGCGGCCCCTTATGGATGCCGAACATCAGCTGGAAAAGCGCGGGATGCCTGCGAGCAAAGCTGATATAGGCCTCGCCCTGCGCTACTAAGGCCTCGCGCGCATCAGCGACGGCGTCTGCACCTTCCAGCGCGTTGCGCAGCTCTTGAAAGCCGCGCTGTACGACAGCCGTGAGCAGAGCCGCCTTGTCCTTGAAGTGGCGATACGGCGCCATCGCAGAGACGCCGACATCGCGGGCGACCGCTCGCAGCCCGACCTCGCCGCCACCTTCGAGCGCAGCCAGTGCCGCAGCGATAAGCCGCAGCCGCAGCTCCGGCAGTTCCTCGTCATCGGCCATGTTTACACCGTAAGCTGAATTGTTTATGCTTACACTGTAAGCAGCAGGAGCCAGACTATGCAAGTACCTATCAACCGACGGTCCGTCGACCTTTCGGCCTATCCCGATCTGGTGATGATCATGCTCGGTTTTCGCGTTCGTGGCTGGCGCGGTCTGCTAGCGTTGCGGGCGATCGGTCCGGGGCTGGCGCAGATCGCGCGCGCCGCACCGGATGGTCTGCTTGCGCAGGAGCGGATGTTCTTCAGCCTCAACCATTTTGGATTTCGCCAATATTGGCGCGATATCGACGCCCTCGAACGCTTCACCCGCAGCGAGCCGCATGCAGGCTGGTGGCGGAACATGCGTGCTCTTTCCGCTAGTGCCGGCTTCTGGCACGAGACCTATCACGCGCGCGGCGGCGTCGAGGCGCTGTATGTAGCGATGCCGGCGCCCGTCGGCCTCCAGCATTTTGCGCCGGAACGGCAGCCGGTGGGGCCATTCTTGTCGGCTCGCGCCCGCGTCCAGGGCTCGGCTTCCGCCCGGGTATGATCCGATGAGCGAAACCTGCGCCGTTCCCGCAAAAGACGAGACGAGCATGGCCTCCTCCGCTGCACCCGACATGCCTGTCGCGTCCGCGCGCGCCAAGGTCCGGATTCAGGCGCTCGACGTCATCCGCGGGTTGGCGATCCTCGGTATCCTGGCGGTCAACGCCGATGGGTATGCCGCACCACAGTCGGCTTCGTTGCGGCCATGGATGTGGCTGTTTCCGAACCAGGGCGGGACGGCGGTCTCCTACTGGATCATGGATACGTTCTTCCATGAGAAGTTCTTGAGCATCTTCTCGATGCTGTTCGGTATCTCGCTCTTCCTCGTCGGCGGCGAAAGATCGGATTGCCAGAAGGGTCGCATATTGGCGCGACGGCTTGCCATTCTCTTCTTGTTCGGCATGCTCCACGGTTTCGGCATCTGGTGGGGTGACATCCTCTCGCTCTATGCCGTGACGGGCGCGATCATGTTCTTCTGCCGGTCGTGGCCGCCGAAGAAACTGCTCGGCATCGGTGTCGCTCTCTATGCCGGCATGGCGATTGCCGCGATCCCGCGCGCCGCGTTCCCCTTCGCGCCGCATCCGCCCGTGACCAACACCGTTGTATCCGGCGCGCCCGACCCAGCCATGACCGCCAACCACAAGGTGCGGATCGAACAGACCCTGACGGAGGCGAAAAGTTCGTGGGCCGGCGCTTACCGCGTCAATGCGCGCGAATATCGCAACCTGTTGTCCGGCGATCCCTGGCTGATCCCGCAGACGCTGGCGCTGATGATGATCGGGCTCTCGCTTTTCAAGTCGGGCTTTCTGGCGGCCCGGTCGAGCCATCGCCGGTACGCGATTACGATCGCGATCGGCGCGCTGGCACTGTGCCTGCTCGGCTGGCTATCGTGGCAGACCGACGTCGTGGGAGCGAAAATTCCCATCGAGCATGGCCTCGTCCTGCTGCTCTCGCCGTCGGTCGCCTTAGGCTATGCCGCCATCCTCGTCCTGCTGCTACGCTCGCGTTTGGGGGAATGGCTCGCCCCGCTTGCCGCCGCCGGGCGCATGGCTTTCACCAACTATCTGACCCAGTCGCTCATCATGACCAGCATCTTCTACGGTGGCCGCGGCGCGTTGATGGGCGGAATCGACCGGCCGGGTCTATGGGGCCTGACCGTGGCGATCTGGACCTTGCAGTTGGTCTGGTCTCCCTTATGGCTGGCGCGATTTGAGATGGGTCCGTTCGAATGGGCCTGGCGCTGCCTGACGCTCGGCCGGCGGGTGCCCTTGCGCAAAATCAGCTGACGCGATCGTTGGTCGATAACCGAGGGGCTTACCGGTCCAGGAGGATGTCCAATGTCGAACATTACCCGAGCACGGAGAGAACCTACGTCGCTGCGGCCGATCATGCGGTAATCGAGGTCGCCGGCCGACGGCGCGGGATCATCGGCGATTTTCCAACCCACCACTGCGCCGTAGAATTTCGCGGCTGCAGTGGCGTCGCCCGTCATCAGCTCGTACCAGATGAAGTTGCCGGTCGCGTTCATCGTTACATCTCCCTGTTGAATAGCAGCGTCAGATAGTTCTTCAGATGGGCAAGGGCATCGAGCAGCGGCGTGCGATCGCCGCGCGCCTTCGACATCACGAAGCCGCCCTGCAACACCGTCTGGGTGTAGGTGGCGAGACCCTCGGCGGTCGCGGGCAGGCGCGCCGGGTGCAGGTCTATCGCCAGTCGGAAATCCTTCGCTAGCACGTCGGCGTGTCCCTTGATCGACGCCCCGCAGGCTACGCGCATGGGGTCTGAGGTCGCGAATACCTCCTGCACCGTCGTGCCGGCGAAGCAGGTGAACGCTTCGAGCGGGCCTGTGGCGATTGCCACGCGAAAATCGATGTAGCCGAAGATGCGGTCGAGTGGATCGGCGTGGCGGTGATAGTCGGCCTTCGCGAACAGCGGGCCGGTCACGTCGCTCCAGTGCTGGGCGGCCGCGACGCCGAGTTCATTCTTCGAGGCGAAGTGATGAAAGAACGCGCCCTTGGTCACGCCCACCGACTCGCAGAGTCAATCGACACTGGTTGCCGACCAGCCCTGCTTGCGAACCAACCCGATGGCTGCATCGAGCAGCGCCACGCGCGCATTGGTACGACGACGTTTGGTGGGAGAGGCAGAAGCGACCGGGGCCATGGATGCAAACCTGACCAACCGGTCGGTATGTGTCAAACCTCCGCAGGCTCAGCGTCATGACAGAATGAGGATCATTCTTAAATTTCGATCATCGGAGCCGACGCCATGCCGGAAGAGACACCGTACATCCCGCCCAAGATCTGGACCTGGAACAAGCCGACGGGAGGCCAGTTCGCCCACATCAACCGCCCAACCGCAGGCCCGACGCACCGGAAGGAGTTACCGGTGGGTCGCCATCCGCTGCAGCTCTATTCTTTGGGAACACCCAATGGGATCAAGGTCACGATCTTGCTCGAGGAGCTGCTGGCTCTGGGTCACGCGGGCGCCGAATACGATGCGTGGTTCATCGACATTCGCGAGGGAGATCAATTCGGCTCCGGCTTCGTGGACGTCAATCCGAACTCCAAGATTCCAGCGTTGGTGGACCGCAGCGG
>CAZZXZ010000084.1:0-5202 GCA_964658135.1 uncultured Acetobacteraceae bacterium
AACGCATGACCACCGCCGCCGCCGCCGCCATGCCCGCCGCCGCCGTTATGCGCGGCAAACACCGGTGTACCGGCGCCCAAACACGCACCTAGCAAGCCGATTGCCAGGATAAACCGCCGACTTTTAATGCTCATGATTGGCGAACTCCGGAAACGATCGAGACACTCTTTGAACGCAGACGACCCGCTCTCACGGTATACAACGCGCGGCAGACCTTTGGGTGGACATCAATCGGAACGCAACCCTGCATTGAACATAATGTAAGCCGTTCGGCCCGGCGAAGGTTCAAAAAACCGGCCATTGCTTTCATTGACGATCACTGAGGCGACATAGTTCCGATTGGCCAGATTATCAAGACTCACGAACTCGCTGAGACGCCAGCGCGGCGACTCTTGCTTAAAGCCGGCGCGCAGGTTCGTCACCCAATAGCCCGCCGCCGAATCGGAATTGCGGTCGTCGGTGTACATGTGCGCCCGGCCGGTCGTCTCCAAGGTGGCCGCGAATCCCAGCCGCGCGTAGTTCCACGTTAGCCCCGCATAGAGATCGTTCATCGGCAGCGCCGGCAGGTATCTTCCCGCGGCGACCAGCACGTCATTGGCAGGTAGCGGAGCCCCCGCGGTGGTGGGCTGCCCGCAGGGCGTGCCGATACAGGTGTAATACGCCCGGGCCACGATGCCCCGGATGTAGGTATAGGCCAACCGCGCGGTGAAGCCGCCGGGTGCCGTCGCATCGATGCCGAGTTCGGCGCCGTGGCGCGTGGTCTCGCCGATATTTTGATCCACCGTTCTGCCGTTCGAATTGGCGAGTACGGCGAGTTCATTCTCCGTCTTGATGTAGAAGCCGGCCAACGTCGCGCGCACGCGACCGGCCCCGGCCTTGACGCCCACCTCATAGTTGTCGCTGCGGGCAGGCCGAAGCGCCACGTTCAAGCCCGGCTGACTCCCGTTGGTCGAGCTATAGGCCAGGTCGTTCAACGTCGGTGTTTCGAAACCCTTGCCATAGGATAGGTAAGCATCGACCGCCGAGGTCGCGCGAAACGTCACGCCGCCGACGGGATTGACCGACGAATAATGCACGCCGCTGTTCGGGTCCACGGCGCCGGGCAGATGATTGTGCGACGTAACGACCACCGCGCTGTCGCGGACCCCGGCGATCCAACGCCAGCGTGGCGCGGGATCCCACTGCGCTTGCAGGTACTGATCGAAATCGTACACGTGATTGGCCTCGTCGCGCCGCACCGCACCCTCGACACCGAGCAGCGCGCCGCGGTAGTTCAAGTAACCCTTCCGGGCCTCCTCGAGGTCGTCGTAACTCATCCCGAGCGTGAACTGCAATGGGGTGTCCGCGATGTCGCGTCGGTCGGTCAGGTGACCGTCCACTCCCCAAAAATTACGCGATAAATCGATGACGCCGCCCGGATACAGCGGCGCGGCGGCCTGCGTCGCCTCCGGAATCGCTTGGAACTGCGTGGTGGTTCGATGCCCGGAATACACCGTACCCGTGAAGTCGTCGGCGGCGGAGAACCGATCCTCGTAAACCAGGCCCGACTGTTCCTGGGCCAGGTCTTTGCGGGTGTCGTAGGCAATGGCGCCGACACCCGCCTGCGACGGATCGGCGGCCATTTGCGCCCGCGTCAGTCCAAGAGGATCCTGCACGTACGGCGCTTGGACCACGTTGCCGATCAGCGTCAAGGTCGACGTCTCGCCCGGACAGAGACGCACCTTGGCGTTGAAGTTATTGCGCTCGGCTTCGCTGTGATAGCGAAACCCGTCGGTTTGGAAATGGGCGGCATCGACCACGTAACTGACGCCGCCTTGCTCGCCGGTGGTCTTCAAAGCGTAGCGCTGCGTATCGAAGGTGCCGTAGTCCGCCGTCGCGCCGATCGCATGGCCGGGCTGCGCATCCTCGGTGAAAATCGCGATGACCCCGCCCGACGAGTTACCGTAGAGCGCGGAAAACGGACCTCGCAACACTTCGATCCGCGCGGTGGAACTCAAGTCGAATTGCGAGAACTGGCCCTGGCCATCGGGCATGGTGCCGGGGATTCCATCGGAAAACAGGCGTACTCCGCGCACTCCGAAACTCGAACGCGCCCCGAACCCTCGCACCGAGAGTTGCAGATCCTGCGCATAGTTCTGCCGGTTCTGTGCCGAGACGCCGGGCACGCTCAGCAGCGATTCCGACAGATTCACCTGCAGCTGTCCGTCCGCGATCGTTTGCCGGTCGATGCGGTCGATCGACATCGGCAGGTCGGCGCTCGACTGTGCCACGCGAGTCGCCGTGATCACCACCGGCGCGAGCTCCAGTGACGTTTGCGCCTGCGCGTCGGCATTGGCGGCGCCGAAGACGACGCAGGCGCCCAATAAAATTCCCTTCCGATCCGCCATAACAGCAACCATGCACGTGCCCATGTTCAGAAATCAGGTGCAGGCCCCTAGCGCACAGCGCCGCGATTTTATGTCATTTCAGCACGGCCGGCGCGGGACTCTCGCGCTAACTTATTTCTCAGTCGACCCGGACGGTGATACCCTCAGCTGGCATTCGTTCGAGGACGCTCTTGGAAAATTTCCTGCACCGTGTCGAACTGCGCATGGCCGTCTTGGCGGCCGTCGCGTTGTTCATTGCCCAGCTTGGGGCGATGTCGCACGCCTATTCTCACGATGGTGCGCGCGGCGCATCCACCCATCAGTTGGGCGGCGCGAGTCACGATTCGTGCAGTGATTGCCTGGCGTACGCGCCGTTATTGGCCGTCGGCGGTATGCCTCATGCCCTGGCCGGGATCGCGCCGCAGTGTCGGGCGCCCGCGTCCCGGATCACCTGTCATTCTCTCGTCGATCTGTCGCTCAAGCTCGCCTTCCGTGCGCGCGCCCCTCCTCGCTTGGCCGTCGCCCATCAGTTGACGTAGCCGCGGCGCGCGCCGCTGCGCTGCGGCCGTCTCGAATTGCCTGCCGAGGAGATCGATCATATGTTGAGGTTGAACCCGAAAGCGCCGCTGATGGCGTTGATCTTTGCTGTTTCCGTCATGAGCGCTCGCAGCGCCACCGCCTTGGACACGGCTCCCGATGCGTCGACCACCACGCTCGCGCCCATCACGGTGATCGCGCAGCATCTGAACGATGCCCGCAACAGCATCCAAACACAGACCGGTGCATCGACCTATGTCATCGATGAACAGGCCATCGCCGCGCAGCCGGGCGGCGACAACCAGTTGCTCAATCAGGTGATCATGCAGGCGCCGGACGTCGCTCAAGATTCCTTCGGGCAATTCCACGTGCGGGGCGAGCACAATGGGCTGCAATACCGGCTCAACGGCATCATTCTCCCCGAGGGCATCAGCGTTTTTGGACAGTCGCTCGACCCGCGGCTCATCTCGTCCATGACGCTCATCGACGGTGCGTTACCGGCGGAGTACGGATTGCGTACCGCCGGCATCATCGACTTGAAAACGAAGAGCGGCTCGATCGATCCGGGCGGCTCGATTTCCGTCTACGGCGGCAGCCATGGCGAAGTGACGCCGAGCTTCAACTACGGCGGCTCGGCGGGCAACATCAATTATTTCGTCTCCGGCGACTTTTTGCGCGACGATCTCGGGATCGAGTCGCCGGATGGCAGCTCGAACCCGCTGCATGACCATACCAAACAAGCCCATGGCTTCGCTTATGTCGAGGATATCCTCGACGAGGAAAACCGGCTCAGCATGGCGTTTAGCACCTCCGCGGGCGAGTTTCAAATACCCGATCAGGCGGACTTGCAGCCCGGCATCACCAATGCCAACGGCGCCCCGCTCGACGTCGACGGCCGGATCACGTATCCCAGTGCGGCGCTGCAGGAAAGCCAGCGCGAAGTGAACCATTTTGCGGTGGCGAGCTGGCAGCATTCGCAGGGCGCCTTCGACGTGCAGACCTCGGCGACGGCGCGGTATTCGAGCCTCACTTTCACCCCGGATGTGCTCGGCGACATTCTGTATGACGGCGAGGCGCAGAACGCCTACAAACAGAACGTGGCCTACGCGCTGCAATCCGACGGCGCCTACAAGATCGGCACCGACCATATTCTGCGAGCCGGCGTTTTCGTACAGAGCGATCACTCGAAGAGCGTCACCACCTCCCAGGTGATCGCCCTGGGTGCCGACGGCAACCAAAGCTCGGACATTCCCGAATCCATCGTCGATAACGGCGCCAAGACCGAGTGGATCGAGAGCCTGTATTTACAGGATGAATGGAAGGTGATGCCGGTGGTCACGATCAACTACGGTCTGCGTTTCGATAAATTCGACGCCTTTACGAGCGCGCATCAATTGAGTCCGCGCGTCAATCTGGTGTGGCAGGCGCTGCCCGCGACCATCGTGCACGGCGGTTATGCGCGTTATCTCTCGCCGCCCCCGTTCGAGCTGGTGGGCAGCGAGACGGTGAACAAGTTTCAGGGCACCACCGCGGCCGCGGCAGTCACCGCCGCCGATACTCCCAAGGCGGAACAGGCGAATTATTACGACATCGGTGTGCAACAGAAATGGCTGCAGCACTTTACCGTGGGGCTCGATACCTACTACAAACAATCGCACAATTTGATCGATGAGGGCCAGTTCGGTGCGCCCATCATTCTCACGCCGTTCAACTACGCGCAGGGCAAACAATACGGCGCGGAGCTCACCGGAAACTTTACCGAGGGTGCGTTCGCGACGTACCTCAATCTTGCCTACCAGACCGCCGAAGGCAAGAACATCGATTCGGCACAGTTCAACTTCTCGCAGGCCGAGCTGAGCTACATCGCCTCACATTACATTCATTTGGATCACGAGCAAAAATTCACCGCCTCCGGCGGCGCATCGTATCTTTGGCTCGACACCCGCTTCAGCGCCGATTTACTGATCGGTTCCGGGCTGCGCGCCGATGCGATGCTGCCCGACGGCAGTTCGATACCCAACGGCGCGCACCTGCCGGAATATGCGCAGGTGAACTTGGGTTTGAGCCATGTCTTCCATCTGGATCACGCCGGCACGCTGACCACGCGCTTCGACGTCATCAACGCTTTCGACAAGATCTATGAAATCCGTAACGGCACCGGAGTGGGCGTGGGCGCACCGCAGTTCGGGCCGCGGCGGGGTCTGTTCGTCGGTCTGTCAAAATCAATCTGATTGGCTTTCCCATGCTGCTGCCGATCATTGGTATCGCGGCGATGGCCACCACCCTGATCGGCGGCTTA
>CAZZXZ010000084.1:5302-15343 GCA_964658135.1 uncultured Acetobacteraceae bacterium
GCTGCTGCCGATCATTGGTATCGCGGCGATGGCCACCACCCTGATCGGCGGCTTAGTGGCGCTCAAATTAAGCGACAAGTTGCACTTGATCCTGGGTTTCAGCGCGGGTGCGGTCATCGGAGTCGCGTTTTTCGATCTGCTCCCCGAGGCTATCGAATTGGGCACGCCCACTCATTCGCCCGACGTCGTTCTGGCATGGTCGGCCGTGGGTTTCCTCGCCTACCTGGCTCTCGATCGAATCGTGAGGTTTCATGGGGCCGCGACGCAGCGCGGCGGCTTCACCGCCGCCGTGTTGTGCCTGCACAGCCTACTGGACGGTGCGGCCATAGGCTTCGCCTTCCAGACCTCGCACGCAATCGGCCTGGTCGTGGCGATCGCCGTTCTGGCGCATGATTTTTCCGACGGCATCAACACCATGAACGTGGTGCTCAAGAACCGCGGCTCGCACGGCTCAGCCTTCCGCTGGCTGCTCCTCGACGCGGTGGCGCCCCTGCTCGGAATTCTCATCACGGTACTCGTGCCGTTGCCCGGTGCGGCGTTCGGCTTGGTACTCGCGGTGTTCGGCGGTTTTTTTTTATACATCGGCGCGAGCGATCTGATTCCCGAAAGTTATCACGCGCATCCAAAATTTTTGACGACGGCCATGACGCTGACGGGCGCCGCCGTGCTCTACCTCGCGATTCACTTAATCAGCTAGCGCGGCAAGTCGGGTGCGGCTCGTCAAGGCACTGCCCGCGGAGGCTGCCATGATGCAGGCAACGGCGCTCCATTGGATCACGTGCAGCGATTCGCCCAAAAAAATCAGTCCCGACAAGGCCGCCAAGGCTGGCTCGAGACTCATCAAAACGCCGAAAGTCCGCGTCGGAATTCGCATGAGCGCATACATTTCCAGCGAATAGGGCAGCGCGCTCGCGAGCAGCGCCAAGCCGAGCGCCACAGGCAATACGTCGAGCGACAGCAATTTCATGCCACCCGAAGCAATACCGAAAGGAGCGATGACGAGAGCGGCGATCGTGGTGCCCAGCGCCGCGGTCTGTCCGCCATGGGCGTGCCCCGCTTTCTGACCGAATACGATGTAAATCGCCCAAAAAAGTCCCGACGCGAGTGCAAAGCCGACGCCCACCGCATCGAGCGCGACGGTCGCCGGCCGCCAGGGCAGCAAGACAATCAAGCCAAGCGCTGCCAGACCGATCCATACGAAATCGAGCACGCGCCGGGACGTTGCCATCGAGAGCGCGAGCGGTCCGGTGAATTCCAAGGCCACGGCGATGCCGAGCGGAATTCGGCTCAGCGACAGATAGAAACAAAAATTCATCAAGCCCATCGACACGCCGTAACTGACCAGCGTGCGCACCTCGCGCGCACTCGGCCGCAAGTGCCAGGGGCGCCAGACCGCCAGCAAGAGAATTGCGGCGAATGCCAGCCTCAGCGCGGTGGTTCCCGAGGCGCCCACCAGCGGAAACAGATGTTTTGCGAGCGCCGCACCCATTTGAATACTGACCATCGATACGAGGAGACCGCCGATCGGCGCGAGCATCGAACCCGTCTTGTTCGTCGACAGCAATGTCATGATAATCCACGTTGCACAAAGAACGCAGAGTAGCATCGCGCCATGATCCAAGAGAGTTCAACACGCACTGCGGCGCTGCGCGCACCGGTGCTGCCGGTTTCGCGAACCGATCTGCCCTCCGATACGGTGACCCTGGCGAAGTTTCTACTCGGCAAGATATTGGTGCGCGAGTGGGAGGGCGCCCAAATGATGGGCCGTATCGTCGAAACCGAAGCCTACGTGGAAGGCGACCCCGCCTGCCATGCATATCGAGGCATGACGCCGCGCAATCGCTCGCTGTTTCTCGACGTGGGGCACGCCTACGTCTACATTTGCTACGGAACCTCGTTTTTGCTCAACATATCGAGCGAGCGTCAGGGCATCGGGACGGGTGTATTGCTGCGCGCCCTCGAACCGTTGCTCGGCATCGACCTGATGCAGAAGACGCGGCATGCCAGCCGGCTTCGGGATCTCGCCCGCGGGCCGGGCCGCTTGAGCAGCGCAATGCAGATCGACCGTCGGCACGATGGTATCGACCTTTTCGCGCGCGGTGTTTTATGGATTGGTACCGATGGTTTCACCGCCGCGGCGATCGGCGACAGTGTGCGTATCGGTATTACCAAAGGTTCTGAAGCGCGTTTGCGCTATTTTTTGGCCGGTAACGACTATTTAAGCGGTCCGCGACGACTCAATGCCGTTTCCGATTGAAAGCTGGCTGGCGGAGCAGCCGGTCATCGTGTTGGACGGTGCATTGGCTACCGAACTCGAGCGTCGCGGCGCAGATTTGTTGGATCCTCTATGGTCCGCCAAATATCTGCTCGAGGAGCCGGCATTGATTCGCGCCGTGCATTTGGATTACTTTCGCGCCGGCGCCGATGTGGCCACGACGGCGACCTACCAAGCATCTTTCGGCGCGTTCGAACGCCGCGGCATCGGAGCAGCGGCCGCCGCGGGATTGATGCGCGATGCCGTCGACCTGGCCGTATCGGCCCGTGATGAATTTTGGAGCGCGCACGGAAATCGCGGCGGTCGACGACCGCTCATCGCCGCGTCGGTGGGTCCATACGGTGCGATGTTGGCGGACGGCTCGGAGTATCGAGGTCGCTACGCCTGCGACGACCGCACGCTGCGCGAGTTTCATGAGGCCCGTCTGAACGTACTGGCCACCTCGGGGGCGGACGTGTTGGCGTTCGAGACCCTGCCCTGCCTGCGCGAGGCGCTGATACTCGCGCAGCTGTTGCGAGGATATCCGCAGCTGTCGGCGTGGGTCAGCTTCGTCTGTCGCGACGGCCGACACAATGTCGAAGGAGAGCGTGTCGCGGATTGCGCCGCAGCCCTGCAACCCTACGAGCAAATCGGCGCACTCGGCGTCAATTGCACACCGCCCCACCATGTCGAGTCGCTGCTGAGGGAATTTGCGCGAACGACCGATAAACCCTTGCTCGCCTACCCGAATTCGGGTGAACGCTATGAGGCATCCGCGAAGCGCTGGCATGGGGACGGCGAGGTGGTGCCGGGCGCATTGGCCGCAGCGGCACAGGGCTGGTATGCCGCGGGTGCCCGTCTGATAGGGGGCTGCTGTCGCACCACCCCCGAAGACATCCAGGCGCTGCGGCAGAATTTAGCCACCCACATGCGGCGCGACTCAATGTTCTGAGAAGTGCGGCTCGCGTTTCTCGAAGAACGCCCGCACGCCCTCGACGCAATCGTGGGTCTCGAGCGACATCTCTTGAGCACTGCGTTCGGCACGCAATTGTTGCTGCAGGGAATTATCGAAGGTCGATGCACACAAGGCTCTGATCTGTCCGAGCACGGCCGACGGTCCGGACGCGAGTCGTGCGGCCACCGCCTGAGCACGGCTCACCACGTCGGCATTCGGCACCACCGCATAGGCGAGGCCCCAATCCAAAGCCGTCTTGGCGGGAATTTTCTCCGCCAACATCAAGGTAGACAACGAACGCCCCCCGCCGATCCTACGGGCCAAATGGAAGGTGATGCCGGCATCCGGTACCAGGCCAAGGCGCGCAAACGAGGGCAGAAAGTAGGCATCTTCACCGGCGATGATGATGTCGCTGGCCAGAGCCAGACTCATGCCCGCGCCCACCGCGGCACCGTTGACCGCCGCCACGATGGGAAACCGGAAACCGCTCAGGCGCAAGATCAGCGGGTCCATGAAGCGCCGCATTTCGAAGTGGGCGCGCTGCCGCGCCTCCGCCGTGGTCAGGTCAATCGAATTCAGATCGAGTCCGCTGCAAAACACATCGGTGCTGCCCGTGATGACGACGGCGCGCGCCCCGCCGTCACCTTTCTGAATTTGGTCGAGTGCGAGATGCATCGCCCGGATGATCGAGATGTCGATGGCATTACTGACCGCAGCCCGTTGGATCGACAGCGTTGCCACGCCCGCTGAAATGGTGCAAGAAAGTGAGTTCATTTTATTAATAGTCCTTCTTCATGTGATGCCATTTCACGTTTGCCGTGATGCCATTTCACGGTTGACATATCTTGCCGGATGAATTCGTCATTTTGGTTGGCCCTTGATCATGCTCTTTTGTAAGATTTGCCGCAAGAAACGCGGCGGCTCGGCGCGGCGTCGCGTTGTGCCCTCGGTGCCGATACTGCACACTCGTTCACTGTTACTTGATAACCGTTGCTCGTCGCCTCTCGAGGGAGCCCATCGATGCCCATGACGTCACGACGCCTTGGCGTTTTTTTGCTGTCGATCGCTGCCGGCGTCGGCCCGGTCGGTCGCCTCCCGGCGACCGCGTACGGAGATTCGTTACCCAGCGAAACGCCGGCCGAGTTCACCCAACACGTTCAGCACTTCGACTACGTGAAACGGGACGTGATGATTGCCATGCGCGATGGCGTGAAATTGAAGACCGTCATTCTCATTCCCCGGGGGGCGGCCCGCGCGCCGATTCTGTTGACCCGCACGCCCTACGGCGCGACCGCGCGCACGTCCGCCAATCCGAGCACGCATCTTGCGACGATCATCGACAGCGGCGATGTGGCCGACGATGCCATCGTCAATGGCGGCTACATCCGGGTCATCCAAGACGTTCGCGGCAAGCATGAATCGGAGGGTGACTATGTGATGAATCGGCCGTTGCGAGGAACGCTCAATCCGACCGCCGTGGATCATGCCACCGATACGTACGACACCATCGATTGGCTGGTGAACAACACCCCCGAGTCCAACGGCAAGGTCGGTATCCTCGGCATTTCCTACGACGGATTCACTTCTCTGATGGCGCTCGTGAATCCCCATCCGGCGTTGCGCGCCGCGGTGCCCATCAATGCCATGGTCGACGGCTGGAGGGGTGACGACTGGTTCCACAACGGCGCGTTTCGCCTCGGTAGTTTTACCTACATTCATGACCAGGAGGCGACCCGCGGCAGCAATATCGCGTGGTGGACGGATCACTACGACGATTACGATACGTGGCTCGCTGCCGGTTCGGCCGGTGACATGGCCGCGCGGCATGGCCTCGAACAACTCGGCTTCGCCGCCAAGATCATGCAGCATCCAGCCTACGATGGCTTCTGGCAGGATCAAGCGGTCGACAAGATTCTGGGCCGACAGGGGGTGACCGTCCCGGTGATGCTGGTTCACAGCCTGTGGGATCAGGAAGACATCTACGGCAACATCGCGGTGTACAAAGCTTTGCAGGCGCGGAGTGCAAACCCGGCGAACGTGTATCTCGTGCTGGGCCCCTGGTATCACCATCAGCAACGTCTGGATGGCAGTCGAATCGGCGCACTCGAGTTCGGCAGCGATACGGCTGCGTATTTCCGTATGCGTCTCTTGCGACCGTTCTTGGACCACTTTCTCAAGGACGAGGCGCCGCCGCTCGACATCGCGCCCGTCACGGCTTTCGAAACGGGCACCAATGAATGGCGGTCGCTGCCGACCTGGCCCGCCGGCTGCGCCTCGGGATGCCGTATCGAACCGGCGAAAATGTACCTGCAGCCGAATGGCGGCTTGAGTTTCTCGCCACCGTCGGGTTCGGGGTTCGAGTCTTATACGTCGGACCCGGCGAAACCCGTTCCCTACCTGCCGCGCCCCATCCATATCGACGGCGACGCCGGTCAGCCAAGCTGGCAGACGTGGCTGGTGAGCGACCAGCGCGATGTAGCGTCGCGCACGGATGTGTTGAGTTACAGCACACCTGCGCTGAAGGACGCCGTGAAGATCAGCGGTGAGCCCATCGCTAATTTGATTGCGTCGACCACGGGCACGGATGGAGATTTCGTCGTCAAGCTCATCGACGTCTATCCGGACGAGATGGGTCGGACGCCGAAAATGGGCGGCTACCAGCTCATGGTCTCAGCCGATATTTTGCGCGGTCGCTATCGACATTCTTTCAGCGACCCCGAGCCCTTGAAGTCGGGCAAGAGCGACGTCTTCCGGTTTGCTCTGCCGACCGTCAATCACGTATTCCTGCCGGGACACCGCATCATGATCCAGGTGCAGTCGACATGGTTTCCGCTCTATGACCGTAACCCGCAGACCTACGTCGAGAATATTTTTTTCGCAAAACCCGCCGATTACCAGAAAGCGCTCGTGCAAATTTTCGATGGTGCGAAGCGCGCGAGCTTCGTCGAGTTACCGGTGGTGAACGCCGACCGCCGGTAACGGCTTCCCGTCACCGGCGCAAGGCTCAGCGGCTCCTGTCCGGCTCGCGCTTGGCCCGTTGCGGCGGCGCGTTCTTGGGTGGCGGCTTTTGTGGGCCGGACCGCGGTTGCGGCCGCCCCCCGCCCGGCCCCGTACGCGCCGGACTCGGAGCAGCGGCGAACGCCGCTCGCGGTGGTGTTTGCGGGCGCGTCGCGCCGCGAGCACCCACGGCACCCAGCGCATTGAATGCCGCGGGGCGCGCCGTCGCGGCGATGGGTGGGTGGCCACCGTTTGCCTGCGCCGCCAAAGCGGGGTTGCGCACGGCTTCCTGCACGTGCTGGCGCTGCGCCGGCGTTTGCGCCAAATGCGGTTGCGCGGCTGCCGCGCGTTCTTGAGCGCTGGGGGCCGCGACAACACCGCCCGTGCCGCCGTTGTAACTCACCTTGTTGACGGTCACGTTGTTAACGACGGTAGTGTTGTAGGTGTTGTGAATGACCGTCGTGTTCACATTGTTGACTGCGGTGTTGTATGCGAAGGAGTTACCGGCCCAGCGGCCACCGGCGAACCCCACACCACCATAACCGAACCCATAGTTGACGCCGCCATAGAAGCCGACTTCGGGACCCCAATAGCCCACGTGCCAGCCGTAGGAGCCACCTGCGAAACCCCAATAACCGGGCGTCCACAACACCCCGACTCGCGGCGGCTGCACCCAGGTACCCGGTATCCAATAGTAATCGCTACCTGTCCAATGCCAGTAACCCGGCGTCCACAGATAGCCGTCATCCGGACATGGCGGCTGATCGTAGTCGGGTAATGGGGGCGGCGGCCGACTCGCCTGTACCTCCACCTCGATTGCCGGGGCGTCGTAGGACGGCGGTGGGGGCGGCGCGAACACTCGAGGCGGCGGCGGGGGCGGCGGCCGGTAGACCGGTTGCTCGACGACACACGCGCTCAATACCGTCGCGGCGCATAGGGCGCTGAGGAGGACGCGTCGCGCGGCAAAATCGTCAGTCAGAAATAGCGCCATGGAATCTCCGTCGTAGTCATTCGATGCAGAGTAAAAAAGTTACCCCGGCCATCCAATGCCTAACGTCACATTTTCGGCACGGGCTAGCATCGTGAAGCGAATGTAACGGCGCCGCTCTGGATCAACTGCTCAATGTTTCGGCCCGGCGCCTACCACCAGCGCCCGTATTTCCCGAAGTTTCGTCTTGACCGTGGCCGCATTGCTCGGTCCCATTCGAATCAGAAGCTTCTGACCCGCCGGTAACGCTTCCAGCATGGGATCGGCGAATTCGTACATCACGTTCGGCCGTTCCAGCTCCACGGCGCCTCGAAGTTCGGGAGTGGCCAGCAGTAGATCGATGACTTCGATCAAGCGATCGTTGAAATAGGCATTGGGGTATCCCAAATCCTGGTAAGCCTTTTGAAACAACGGATAGAACCGTAGATAGACGTCGGCCACCCGTCGTGAATCGGCCCCCTTCAGCATGCCGACCAGCGGCTCGTATCTCGAGTAATTGCGACTGTCGATCACCGCATGAAGCTCGTCGCCGTCCACTTGAAAGAGACCCGGCGTCGACGGCAGCGGCCGCTTGTCGACCGCGACTTTTTGTCGCGGCAGATTGTCCACCGTCACGACCAGATGACGAATGATGCTGTCGGGGACCCAATACGGCATGGTGGATTCTGCCCCCACTGCCTCGGCGAGAGCCATGTTGAAGGTCTTATCACTATCGCTCAAGGCGGGCAAAGCGGCGCTCGATGCAGACGCCGCCTCCGGCAACGGATGCTGGATGGCGGGTTCCGGCGCCGGCGCCGCAGGCGGCACGGCGACCACGCTTGGCGCAGTCACGGGCACCTGTGCACGGTGTCCGCGCCAATAGAACCACGCGCCGAGCGACGCAATGACCACCGCGGCAACACCGATCAACGGCTTATTGAGCCAGGGCTTGTCCATACTTGACCACTTCTCCTCAACCACTCTTCGATAGACGCATTTGCAACTCGTGCCGACGATAGTCGATGACCAAGGTATCGAGCACCCCCAGGGCATCCATGCCGATCAAGATTGCGGGTTGTCGAGTCAGATTCCACTGCTTGAAAATGTATAGGTCGGCAAACGTAACGGCGGGGTCGAGCATCCTGATCGAGCCGAGTTGGATGGCGGGTGTGCCGATGACTTCGCCATCTTCGACCGCCAGGGTGGCGCCCACGATTTGGTCCGGCTTTCCCCGGTTACCGCCGGGGAGGCGGGCCAACGCATTGAGCAACGCGAGATTCGCGATGGTGGTCTGACCGCCCGTATCGATGATGGCCTTGGTCCGAATGTCGCCGACGATGGCGTCGACGATGATCAGCTGGCCACGCTGCGACCGAAACGGAACATCCACGAAATCGCGCCCGGATTTTTCACCACGCGAATATTTGATGGTGATGAGATCGTGGTGAAAATCGATGTAGATGCGTTTGTTGGCGAGGCCCTCAGCACCGAGCACTCCCTGCGCACCGCCCATCGCGTCGGGTACGATCGGGAGCATGGGCGAGTCCACGGCGAGATCCCCGACACTCAAGGTGGCGACGCGGATGGTGGGCACGGTGGCCGAGCCCGTCACGCCGTGCATCATCACCACCGGGGATTGGTCGGTGGAAATACCGAGTGCCAGCGCCACCATCGCAGTGACGGCTGAATGGGTCGCCCCGGTGTCGAGCACGAATCGAAACGGTCCTTGGCCATTTACGAACACCGGCGCCCAGATACGGCCAATCCGGTCGCGGCGCGTCGGCGCCACATAACGCGGTTCGCCGGCTTCGATCAAAATTTCGGTCAGTTCGTCGGCCCTTTCCGGTGCCGCTGTGGCTGCCGTTGTGGGTGCCGTCGCTGGTGCCGGCGTCGCAGTAGTCGCCCGCGGCGAGAAAGGCGGCTCCGCGCCACTCCTTTGCCCGGCTACAGCGAACGCGAGCGCACCGATCGAGATGGCGATTCGTCGAGCGCAAGATCTGTGTTCCACGAAAACTCCCTATGGCCGCGAGCATAGCACCGGCGGTTCGCAATCGCCTGCTCACGCCATAATTCAATCGGTATGATCCTACGTCGACGTGGGAATCGAACTGACTCGTCGGGCGCCGGCTTGTCGCTATAGTCCAGTCCGTAACCGGAGTATAAGAAATATTATGGTCAAATTCTGGCATCCATTGGTCTTGACGGCTTTCACTGCGACCGCGATTCCTGCCCTTTCGCTGGCGCAAGGCGTCGAAATTTCGGTCAATCTCGCGCCTCCGGAATTGCCGGTGTACGAGCAACCGCCCATTCCCGACGACGGTTACTTGTGGACACCCGGGTATTGGGCCTGGGGACCGGATATTCAGGATTATTATTGGGTGCCGGGCACCTGGGTCGAAGCGCCGGAGCCCGATTATCTTTGGACGCCCGGGTACTGGGGCGCGGCCGGCGCCTTGTATCAGTGGCACCCCGGTTATTGGGGTCCTCAGGTGGGTTTTTACGGCGGCATCAACTACGGCTACGGCTACGGCGGCAACGGCTACCAAGGTGGCCGTTGGCAAGGCGGCCATTTTGATTACAACCGCTCCGTCAACAACATCAGCAACGTGCACGTCACCAACGTCTACAACCAGACGGTCGTCAACAACGTCACGGAGAACCGAGTCAGCTACAACGGGGGAAACGGTATCCGCGCCCGCCCCACCCCGGAGCAGGCGGCGGCCGGTCAAGGCCGTCACATCGAGGCCACTTCATCTCAACAGCAGCATGCGCAGGCGGCCCGCAGCAATCCGGCTTTACGGGTGAGTCAAAACCACGGCAGCCCGCCAATTGCCGCAACCTCGCGCCCCGGACAAATGAGCGGCGGTG
>CAZZXZ010000085.1:0-5856 GCA_964658135.1 uncultured Acetobacteraceae bacterium
AAAATCCGTCGACTTAAAATGTCATCCCGGTTCAATTCCGGGCGAGGGCACCAAACTCACCTGCCTGGCACGCCGCTTCTAAGCTTATAGCCACTGGGACGTAGGGTTTGCGCGGGTCCTCGATAGAATTGGGGGCAGATGAAACCTTCCGTTCTGCGCCGCGACTTTTTATTGACCTCCGCCCTCGCGCTGGCGGGCTCTGCCCTGCCGGCCTGCAGCCGCCGAGCCGGCGTCGACGCTTTGCCGGTACTGCGGGTGTCTACCACGGGAAAGGGCGAAGCGGACATGCGTCTGTTGCAAGATGTCGCCGACATCCACGCAGACACCTTTCGCATTGAATACAGCAACTTCGCCTCTGGCCAGCTGGTCATCGAGGCGCTCAACGGCGGAGCGCTGGATTTCGGCAGCATGAGCGAAATTCCGCCGGTGTTTGCCGCCGCATCGACGATCCAGAGTTTCCGGCAGATCGCGGTGTTGCACGGTGACGTAAACAATCAAGTGGTTCTCGTACCGCGTGGATCTGCCCTGACGAGCCTCGCCGATTTGAAAGGCAAGCGCGTGGGCTATGTGCGGGCGACGACGTCGCAGTATTTTTTGATCCGCATGCTCGAATCCGTCGGCTTGACGTGGGCCGACATCACGCCGACGCCGATGGGCGTTGCGGACGGGCTCGCCGCATTTTCCCACGGTCTGCTCGATGCGTGGGCCATCTACGGATTTCCGATTCAGCGTGCGATCGCCACCGAAGGCGCCCGCATCCTGAAAACGTCTGCGGGATTCCTGTCGGGAAATTATATCGTGACGGCGCACGTCGATGCGCTGGCGGATCCCTCGAAAACAAAGTTGATCGGCGATTATTTACGGATCTGCAAGCGCGCCTACGCATGGAGCGCGAGCCACGAGGATCAATGGATCGCCGTGGTCGCGAAAGAAATCGGTGTTCCCCTGGAGTATGTGCAAGACGAATTTCGTCACAAAACCGCCGTCTACTCATTGCGGCCCGTCGATGCCGCGGCGATTGCCTCGCAGCAGCGGGTCGCCGATGTGTTTGCCCAACAAACGCTGATCCCCAAACCGGTGGATGTCCGTCCGTTGTGGGACGACCGGTTCAACGGCATCATTTCGGAAACGGCATAGCATCGTGGCTGCATCGATCTCCCAGTCCGTGCTTGACGGCATCACGCGTCGATTCGCTGTAACCGCCGAAGCGTTCGATCGTAGCGCCGAATTCCCGGCGGCGAATTTCGACATCTTGGCCGAGGCAGGGTTAATCGGTCTGACGGTGTCGCCGCAATACGGTGGGCGTGGCGCGGGGCTCTTCGAATCGCTGCGCGTATTGGAAGCCGTCGCCAAAGGCGAGCCGTCCACTGCCTTGATCTTGTTCATGACCTACGGGCATCACGCGCAGACGGCACGAACACACGGTTGGCCGACGCACATTGTCGAGCGATTGGCGCGCCAAGCCGCTGCGGGCGGGGGACTGATCGGCGGCTTGCGGGTCGAGCCTGAATTGGGCACGCCGGTTCGGGGTGGTTTGCCGAAGACCATCGCCCGCCGCTCCGGCGATGGTTGGGCGCTCACGGGCAGTAAGATCTACTCGACCGGGTCGACGGGTCTCACCTGGTTTGCCGTATGGGCGAAGACCGATGAGGCGGAGCCGCGCGTTGGCACTTTTCTCGTCGCCGCCGACAGTCCGGGCATCACGGTTTTGCCCGCGTGGGATCATTTGGGCATGCGCGCCACGGTCAGCCACGAAGTGGTATTCGCCGAGACACCGGTTCCCGCCGACCACGCCGTCGACGTGCGGTCCCCGTCGGAGTGGATACCCAAACCCGGTGACCATGCGCTTGCGTTGTGGAACGCGCTTGCCATTTCCACCATTTATGATGCGGTTGCTCAGGCTGCACGCGATTGGCTGCGCGGTTATCTCAAGGAACGGGTGCCCGGTAATCTGGGGGCCTCGCTCGCGACGCTGCCGCGCGTGCAGGAAAAATTCGGCGAGATCGAGGTTCTGCTGTATTCGAACCGGCTGCTTCTGGAGAGCGCGGCGGAGCGCATCGAGAGCGGCAGAGAAGTGAGCCCGGTGGAGGCCAACATGATCAAGTACGTGGCGACCGGTAACGCCATTCGTGCGGTGGAGATCGGCCTCGAGCTCACGGGCAACCCAGGCTTGAGCCGGAAAAATCCGCTCGAGCGTCACTACCGGGACGTCTTGTGCAGTCGCATCCATTCGCCGCAGAACGACACTATCCTCGTTGCGGCGGGACGCGCTGGGTTCGGAATCTGAATGAGTTTCGTGATCGCCAGTCAGTTGGACGAGAACCTCAACGAGCAGTTGCGGCGGCATGCGAGTTCACCCACCGTCATCGCCGTCTCGGAAGAGAGGCCGTGGGAAGCCGCGAACGACGCTGACCTGCTGGTGATTCGTCCTTCGCTCGAATGGCGTCGTCTCAAGACGCAGGCGCGCCCGATGGCCTGGCCGGGGCGCGTGAAGTGGGTCTATAGCGCATCGGTGGGACTCGACTTCTATCCGGCATGGGTGCTCGACGCACCGCTGGTGACATGCGGACGAGGCGTCGCTTCCGAAGAAATCGCCGACTATGTGATTGCCGCGATTTACACGCAGGCCAAGAATCTTGCTTTGGTGCAGGCGCGGCAACCTTCCGACTGGCAACCGGTACCGCTCGGCCGGGTGGGTGGCACGACGCTGGGCATCATCGGACTCGGCGCCATTGGCGCGGCGGTGGCACGCCGCGCACTCGCGCTCGATATGCGCGTGACCGCGGTCCGTCGTCGGCGGCTGCCGAGTCCCGTCGCGGGTGTGGAAATTTTCGACACGCTGCCCGCGGTGGTGGCCTCCGCCGATCACTTGTTGCTGGCACTTCCCGGTACCGATGCCACCCGCGGGATGATCGATGCGGCCGTACTCGAACGTGTCAAGGCGTCGGCGCACCTCATCAACGTGGGACGCGGATCCGTGCTCGATCAGGATGCCCTGGTCGCAGCGTTGAATGCCCGTCGGCTCGGGTTTGCGACGCTCGACGTCACCGAGCCGGAACCGCTGCCCGTGGGCCACCGACTGTGGAATCACCCACGGGTGCGGCTGACGCCGCATGTATCGTCCAACTACACCGTCGTACGCCAGTTGTTGATGAAGAAGATCACGGCGGATCTGGAACTCTTCATTCGCGGCGAGCCACCCAGCGATATCGTCGACACGGCGGCCGGATACTGAAGCGTCGCCGTTTACTGCAATCCACCAGAGAAGATCAATCATGAACCAGTCCGCCCGTTCAGCCACCTTCGAAATTCGTCGCGAGGCCGAGCGCACCAGCCTCGACGCCGAGAGGCAGCACCGAAAAAGTCGTCTCGCGGCGTCGTATCGAATATTCGCCTTGAAGGGATTCGATCTTGGCCTCGCAGGGCACATCACCGCTCGCGATCCCGAGTTCGCCGACCGATTCTGGGTCGCGCCCATCGGTCCGTGGTTCGGGCACATCCGCGTATCCGATCTGGTGCTGGTCGATCACGGCGGCAACATACGGGCGGGAAACGGCCCGATCAATCAAGCCGGATTCGCCATCCATTCGGCGATCCACAAGGCCAGACCGGATGTCGTCGCCGCCGCGCATTCGCATTCCCTTTATGGCAAGGCATGGTCCGCTCTCGGACGCCTGCTCGATCCGATCAGCCAGGACAGCTGCTTCTTTTATGAACGGCACGTGCTGTTCGAAGATTTCAGCGGTGTGGTGCTGGACACTTCGGAGGGTGAGCGCATCGCCGCTGCACTGGGCGATAAGAACGCGGCCATTTTGCAAAACCACGGCATCTTGACGGTGGGGAAAAGTGTCGAAGGCGCGGTGGCCGGATACGTCGCATTCGAGAATGCCTGCCAGACTCAGTTGCTCGCGCAAGCGGCGGGCACGATCAAACCGATCAGCCATGCAATCGCCAGGCACACGGCCGGGCAAAACTTCGGACAGGCGGATTTGTGGGCGACCGGTTTTCGACCGCTGTGGGACCGCATCGTGCGGGAACAGCCGGATTTTCTAGAATGACGTGGCGTTCGGCATTCCGCTGCGGCCTGCTCGGGCTAGTTGTCGTTGCCGCGCAAAGCTTCGCGCTTAACGCCGCTGCGCAAGGGGACGTGGTACGCGTCGGTGATTCGAAAGGCGTGTTGAAATCGATGCTGCTGGCGGCAGGGGAACTCGAACATCTGCCGTACAAGGTGGAATGGGCGGAATTTCCTGCCACGGCGCCTGCCTTGGAAGCTTTGGCTGCCGGCGCGATCGACCTGCGAGGATCAGCGGCGGCGCCTCTGATCTTTGCGTTTGCCGCCCGCGCCCCTATCAAGGCGGTGGCGGCTCTACATCTGGACGGTCCGCGGCAAACGGTGGCCTTACTCGTGCCCTCGGGGTCTTCCATCCAGCATGTAGGCGACCTGCGCGGCAAGCGCATCGGTACGAACAAGGGTTCGGTGGGACATCATTTGATACTCGCCGCCCTGCAGCGCGAGCACATTCCGTTCGATGCCGTCACCATCGAATTTCTGATGCCGGCCGAAGCGCGTGCGGCGCTTCGAGGTGGATCGGTGGACGCATGGTCGACGTGGGATCCGTACGTGTCGATTGGCGAGGTGCAAGATGGCTTGCGTCCGGTAGTCGACGGCACCGGGTTGCCGATGACCGATGGGGTTCTGGTGTCGAGCACCGCGTCGATCACCACGAAACGGGTCTCGCTTGCGGACTTCCTGCATCGCTATGCCCGCGCACAACTCTGGGCCCGAGCACATCCGGACGACTACTCGAAATTGTATTCGGCGCAAACCGGCGTGAGCCTGGAGACTTCGCATCTCATCATCCGACACATGACTTACAGCGTCGTGCCCATCGACGAGGCAACCATCCGCGATCATCAAACGGTGGCAGACTTATATTTTGCCGCGGGTGTCATTCGCCGCAAGGTCGACGTGACGGACGCCTTCGATCGCTCGCTGTTCAAATGAGTGCATGAGCGCCAGGGCGCGCCTGGACGAGCGCGCTCACTTTTGCGAGCGGGCACGCTTGAAGACTTCGCCCATGTACCAGTGTTGATTCGCATACTGAGGGTGCGCCGCCCACTCGTCCCATCCATGGTCGCGGCGCAGTTGGCCCAGCAAGCCGGATTGCAGCAGCTGCGCTTCGTCGACAACCTCGGGGCTGTGACAGTCCGACGCGACGAACAGGGCGTCGGTCTTGCAGTACAGCTCGCACATGTAACAGGTCTGACAGTCGTCCTGGCGGGCGACGACGGGATAACCGTCCGGCACGGCATCGAAGACGTTGCTGGGACAGACGGCGACGCAGGCATTGCACTGAGTGCAGCGATCCGTCACGAGCAGGGCGATCATGCGAAGTCCGAGCGGACGAGGTCGAGTCCGCGCACCGTCTGACGGCGAGCGAATCGGGGCTGGGCACCGGTTGCGTCTTCGCGCTGGTGCTGACCGCGCGACTCTCGTCGATGATAGGCGGCGGTATAACTCCAACGGGCCGTCGCGACGATCGACGCCGTTTCCCGCGCACGCAGCACTGACGCGCCTGCACCGGCCAGAGAGTCGCGGGCCACCACCCATAAATTGTCGAGCACATGGAGAGACGCGTCGAGCTTCGGACCGCTGCGGAACAAATTTTTGTCGTAGTGGGTGGCTTCGGCGCTGGCGGCTGACAATATGTCCCGCGTCTCGGCCGCTCCGCCGACCAAGCGCGGCCGCAAACCGGCCTCGCCGAGCGGGTGGGCTGCGGTATCTGCTCGTATTCCATCGCGCCGGGCACGCAGAGCGGCCGCTCGACCCGACCAGTAGCCGGAGGATAGCGCCCA
>CAZZXZ010000085.1:5956-7094 GCA_964658135.1 uncultured Acetobacteraceae bacterium
GCCGGGCACGCAGAGCGGCCGCTCGACCCGACCAGTAGCCGGAGGATAGCGCCCACGCTGAGTTGATCGAGCCGCCTCCCGAGGTCGCGCCCGTGACGAGTTCACGCGAGGCGGCGTCGCCGGCAGCGTACAGGCCCGGCACCGCCGTTTGACATTCATCGTCCGCGATTTTGATCCCGCCCATGCCGCGAATGGTGCCTTCGGCCAGCAACGTCACCGGAAACCGGTCGCTGAACGGATCGATTCCATGGCGTACGAAGGGCAGCATGACATTGGGCGATATATAGGGGAGCCGTGCGCGGATGTCATGGGGCATACGTGAAAAATCGCAGTACACCGGACCGCGTAACAAGTGACGGGCGAGGGCCCGGTTGCCGTCATCGACCACCGGAAGGTCGAGTACTTGTCCGTCCGACCCGTAATAGGTGGCGAATGCATACGACATGGCGCGGCCCATGGTCGAAAATGCCGGCGCGATGACGTATTGACTCGTGAACTCCATGCCGGACAGATCGGCACCGGCTTCGGCCGCCATCAGATAACCATCTCCCGTATTGGTGCGGCTGCCGAGCAGGCGCGAATAAAAGGCGCATCCCCCGGTTGCCAGGACCACCCCGGCGGCGCGTGCCGTCCATTCCCCTTGGGGCTGCCGATGAATTCCGCGCGCACCCGCGATGGCGCCGTCCGGGTGACTCAGGAGTTCGAGAGCGGGGCTGTGGTCGAGGATACGCACCTTCAGGTTGAGCGCCAGTTGCCGCAAGGCGCGCATGTACTCAGGTCCGCGCACGGCGCCGAATAGGACGATGCCCTGATCGTTACGGCTGAATTCATACAAGCCGGCGAGGGTGGGTAGCTGCCGATACGTCTCATCCAAAATTCTCGCCATCCAACGCGTATCGGCCAAACCAAACGACACCGCCTCGCGCCGCGGCAACGACGGCCCAAGCCGCCGCCATTCCGCCACCGATCACCAAGACGTCCGACTCGAAATGAGACAAGGGAACTGCCCGGGGTTAAGCCGCGGCCTGCGACCTGTGGGCGGCAGCATCCGAGGTCAGCGCCTCGACGGCCGTAACGATGGGGCCGGCTTCGGTTCGCACCAACCAGTCCGCCGACACGTCGACGAAACGCACCACAC
>CAZZXZ010000085.1:7194-15283 GCA_964658135.1 uncultured Acetobacteraceae bacterium
CCGAGTGCGGCCCGAAATCGCGGAATGATCTCCCGGCCATACTCGATGGCATCCTGCAACGGATTGAAACCGCGGATCAGGAAAGTGCTCACGCCGAGATCGTGGTAAGCGAGCAGCGACTCGACCACTTGATCGGGCGTGCCCACCAGCGAGGTCGAGTTGCCTTTAGCGCCCGTCAACGCAGCGATCTCCGTCCATAGCCGTTTGTCGACCACCTTGCCCTGAGCGGCCGTCGCCAACAGACGCTGCGAACCGACGTTGGCCGGCGGCGTTTTGCGTTTCTCGAACAGCTTGATCCCGGTTTTCTCGGCCGGTATCTGGCCCTGCAAGGCCTTGGCCCGGGCGAGTATGTCGTCGGCCCGAGCCCAAGCATCTGCTTCGCTGCGCCCCAGGATGGGCCGTAGCGACAAGCTGAATCGAATGTGCTCGCCGCGTCCGAAGCGCGCGGCGGCGCTGCGCACCCGCGCGATGGTCTCGCTGACCTGCGCCAGGGACTCGCCCCACAAAGCGTAGACGTCGGCGTACTGAGCCGCCACGTCGATCGCAGCTTCCGACGAGCCACCAAAGTAGATCGGCAGGTGCGGCTTCTGAAACGGTCTGACGGAGGAATACGCCTGCGTAAAGCGGTAGTTCGCGCCCTCGTGATCGATGGGTTCGTCGCTGCTCCAAATGCGTTTGACGATGTCCAGATACTCGGCGGTGCGCGCATAGCGTTCACCATGACCGAGATAATCGCCGTCGCGGCGTTGGTCTGCATCATCGCCGCCGCTGATGATGTGTACGGCGATGCGACCCTTGCTGAAGTGGTCGAGCGTCGCCAGCGTACGCGCCGCCAGCGTCGGTGCCACGAATCCCGGTCGGTGCGCGAGCAGCACGCCGAGCTTGCGCGTGTCGGCGAACACTTGAGTTGCCGTGACGACGGCGTCCGGCGAGGCGCTGCTGTGCGCCATCAACACGCGATCGAAACCGCCCGCTTCGTGAGCGAGCGCCACCGATCGTGCGTAATCCGTATCGATCACGGGACCGGACGGTGGGATGATCTCGGACACTTCTTGGGTGCCGACATAGCCGATGAATTCCACGGGCATTAGATTGCTCCTAGGTTGCAGTTGAGACGATGTATCAAGCCAGGGTGATCGAACGCGGCGGCGCGGTCGGTTCCCGCAATTCCGCGTCGGTCACGCCGATGGCGTTCAATAACTGTTTGCGCAGTGACAAAAATCCGGGCTGACCGAGTTCGCGCGGTCGCGCCAAGTCGATGCTCATCTCCGCGACCATGCGGCCTCGATCGATGACGAGCGCGCGATCCGCCAGCAGGATGGCCTCGTCGACGTCGTGGGTGATGAGCAGAACGGACAGATGATGTCGCTTCCACAACGCTTCGATGAGGCGGTGCATGCGCATTCGTGTGAGCGCATCGAGGGCGGCGAAGGGCTCGTCCAGCAACAACAGCTTGGGATCGCGAACCAAGGCGCGCGCGAGCGCCGTACGCTGCGCTTCGCCGCCGGACAAGGTGGTCGGATAGGCGTCCAAACGGTGTTCCAAGCCCACTTCGGCCAGTGCCGAACGGGCTTGAGCGAAGGCGTCGGGACCACTCAAGCCGAGCGCGACATTTTCTATGGCGGTCTTCCACGGCAGTAGTCGCGGCTCTTGAAAGACCACCATTCGCTCGTTCGGTACCTGCACGATGCCGGCGCTCGGCGCATCCAATCCCGCCAGCGTGCGCAGCAGGGTGCTCTTGCCTGAGCCGCTGCGGCCGAGCAACGCCACGAATTCGCCGGGCTCGATGGCCAGATCGACGTTGTCGAGCGCCAGGGTGTCGCCGAAGCGCCGACTGACCCCGCGGACACTGACCATGGGCCTGCTCATGCGACCGCGCTGACGAACGACGGGCGCCAGGCCAGCAGGCGGCCTTCCAGCCAGCGCACCAGGATGTCGACGATCAGGCCCAAAAACGCGTAGATCAACAGACCCACCACCAGGATGTCGATGCGCATGAAGTCACGTGCGTCATTCATCAGATAGCCAATACCGCTGGTGGCGTTCACCTGCTCGGCGGCGACCAAAATGAGCCACGATATGCCCAACGAGTAGCGCACCCCGACCAGGGCCGTGGGCAGTGCGCCGGGCAGGATGACGTGGCGTATCAGCGCGCCGCGCGATAGACCGATGATCTTGGCCAATTCCACCAGCTTCGGATCGACGCCGCGGATCCCGGCATAGAGAGTCAAGTAGATGGGAAACACGGCGGCCACGCTCACCAGCGCGATCTTGGGAAGCTCGCCGATACCGAACCAGATGATGAAGAACGGAATCAACGCGAGCACCGGCAAGGTCCGCAGCATTTGCATGGGTGCGTCGATGACGTACTCGCCGGTGCGCGACAGCCCGGCCAGTAACGCCAAGGAACCGCCCACCAGCAGGGCAACCGACATTCCCTTGACCACGCGAATCAACGACACCAGCAAATGATGCTGTAGGGCGCCGTCGGCTGTCAGTTCCAGGAAGCCGGCAATCACCTGGCTCGGCGCCGCGAGCGTGCGACTGGAAATCACACCCGTGGAGCAACCGATCTGCCAAAGCGCCAGAATCGCCAGCGGACTGAGGGCGCGCAGCCATTGTCGCGAGCGCCTCTTGCGCGGCGGCGCGATTGAGAGCGAGCGTGTGGAATCGTCAAGCAAGGCCGGTGCGGTGATCTGCATGTGCGCATTATTCGC
The DNA here is from genome assembly GCA_964658135.1 of uncultured Acetobacteraceae bacterium. GTDB lineage: Bacteria > Pseudomonadota > Gammaproteobacteria > Steroidobacterales > Steroidobacteraceae > Bog-1198. The sequence continues at coordinate 9,912 of CAZZXZ010000085.1, forward strand.
AGAGTGACCGCGGCGCGTCTAAGTGCATTTGCTTATCACCTTATGACGATGCGCACTATGGGTGGTGGCCGACGCTGCGCAGTGGTAACCGATGCGCGCATGAGCTCATGCGTCGCGCCATCGAGTGCATCGATGTCGCGCGGGCATGCCGATAGAACCAAGTGATGTTGGCGATCACTGCGCCTCGAACGGTAAGGTGGCGCACTAAAAAGTGAATCCCGAGGCGGATGTGATCAGAGCTGTCATGCGCGAGCGCTGTCGAAGCTAACAAGTAAATCCAAGCGGGCAAGTCTGCCCGACACGTCATCAATTCAATCCGCCCGATATCCCAGGGCCACGCCGCAGGGCGCGTGTGCCCGGCGTATGGGCGTGGCCGCGCGCCCGGGCGGTCGCTATCAAATTCAATCTCTCAGGAAAATTTATGCAACGTCCGAAGATCATGAAAACCATCGGCTGGGTCGCGGTGGCTGCGGCAGGTCTGGCCGGAGCGGCGGGTGCCGATACCGAAGTCACGAATGAGCTGTTGACGGCCGAAGCCGGTCTGACCGATATTGTTGTGACGGCAACACGGCAGGCCACCAAACTGCAGGAAACTCCGGTCGCCGTGACCGTCGTCACCGGCGCAGACCTCGCGGAGGACAACATCACGACGGCGCGAGATCTGGCCGGCAAAACACCCGGTGTGACGATAGTGCGCGGTGGTATTACGCCCTTGACTCAGGTCTTTTTCATCCGCGGTATCGGCGAATCCGATCCCATATTTGATCCCGCCATTGCGCAATACGTGGACGACGTGTACCTACCCCGCGCCATTAACGGCCTATCGGACATGACCGATATCGAGCGGGTCGAAGTGCTGCGCGGTCCGCAGGGCACGCTGTTCGGTGACAACGCGGACGCGGGCGCCATACGGTACATCACCAAGGATCCGACGGAGCATACGGCGGCGAACTTCGACGTTGGCGGCGGCAACTACGGTGCTTTCCAGACTCATGCGTACGTGAGCGGCGCCATCTTGCCCGGCGTCATCGACGGCAGCGTGGCCTTCGCCCACGACCAGCACGACGGCTACACCTACGATCCGACCATCGGGCAGCACGTCAACGATCAGAACACCAACGGCTTTCGGGTCAAGCTGTTGGCGAAGTTAACGGACTCCTGGAGCGTGCTGTTGACGGTCGACGGGCTGCGCGACAATTCGTCGACCGCGTACTACACCCCCGTGCTGCAAATCGTGGGCGGCACGTTGGCGGCGCCGATCTATGCTCCTGCCCGGCGCGACGAGAGCTATGCCTCGCAGCGCCCGCTCAATAACTCGTGGGCGGATGGCGCTTCGATCAAGGTTACTGATGCGTTCAGCGAGCATTTGACCTTCAAATCGATCAGCGCCGCACGAGGCTTCGCGCAGAATCCCGTCAACTACAACAACGACGGCGAACCGCTCGTGGCCTACAACGCAAACCATACGACCCCCGTGTCGATCTCCGACAACGTGATCGAATATAAAGAGAAAGAATGGACTCAAGAGTTCCAGGCACAGGGCAACTACGATAAATTCGACTTCGCCAGCGGTCTTTACTTGCTCTACGAGGATTTTTCGAGCAACCGCATTGGCTATGTCGTGAACGCAGGCGGTGTCGGTGCCCCTGCCTATCCGTTCGACCAGATCGGCGATACGAAGACTACGAGCGGCGCGCTTTATTCACAAGGCGACTACCACGTCACCGACCGGTTCACGGGGACGCTGGGTTTGCGCTACACCATCGAGCATCGAAGATTTACCTTCGAGGGGGTGCAGGACGATTTTTCGGGGCAGCCTCTGCCACCGACCAATGCGGCGACCGGCGCCGATTTCAGCTATGTGGGCAGCAAGAACTGGTATTCGTTCACACCGAAATATGGCGTGCAGTACAAGTTCGCCGGCGGCATTTTCGGCTACGCCAGCGTATCGAAGGGATTTCGCGCCGGTGGGTTCAACAACCGGGCGGTGTCCCTCGCGACGGCTCTGCCCTACAACGAGGAGAATGTGACTACTTACGAGACCGGCGTGAAGACCGATTGGTTCGACAACCGCTTGCGCGCCAACCTTACCGTGTTCTACAACGACTATCAGAACCTCCAACAAACCTCGACCATCATCAGTCCGGTAAACGATACGCCCGTGTCGGTGCGTACCACCGCCGGCAGCGCGCACACGGAGGGTTTCGAATTCGAGACGGTCGTCGAACCCATCGGGGGATTGCAATGGACCAACAATGCCAGCTACCTGGACACTCGGTACGATCGCTTTTTGAGTGCCGGGGGTCCGGGTGTCAACGCAACCGGTAATCAGTTGCCGTTCTCGCCGCGCTGGAGCCTGTACTCACAGCTGGCCTACGAATTGCCCTTGCACATTCCAGGTATCGTCCGCGTCGGCGCCGACGAGGCGTACCAAACGTCGTACATGTCCGACGTTCTCAACCGACCGCAGAACGTCATTGGACCGCAAGCCTACGCCGACGCGTTCGTGAGCTATGCGGCGCCGGGCGGGCACTGGGTAGTAAGTCTGACCGGACACAATCTGGCCGATCGGCGCGACTGGCAAAGCCTGAGCTACGCGGGCTCCAAAAACTCGTGGGAAGGGCAGGTCAGTTCCCCACGCACGGTTTTCTTCAAAATTGGTTACACCTTGTAAACGCTGGCGTCCGTAGCATGGAAATGTTGCAAATAACCCAAGATGGCCGTGCCCCGCCGAAAACCGCGCTTGCGAATTGTGAGAGCTTTCACAGTTTGCAAGCGACTTTCTTTCGTTCTTTGAGTACGATACGAGACTAATCTGTGGCTCAACTTGTCTGGAGTCGGCTCACAAAGATGGCATAGCCAGTGTGGCGGCGATGATACAAGTCGCGGTGCCTTGGTCAGCTGCCCGGTTTCTAAACTTATAACTGTCGCGGATGTACTTTATGACTCGATTCTCGGCTCGACGCTTTTCCAACAAAACGGCGCTGGCTCTTAAATTAATGTCGGCGGGTTTGATGCTAGCCCTCGCGGCATGCGGCGGCGGCGGATCGAGCAGCTCGGCGGTGTCTTCCGCACCGGCGGTCACGCTCAAGTCGATTGCTGTTACGCCGGCTGCGCCCAGCGTGGCGATCGGATCGACCACCCAATTCGTCGCCACGGGCACCTACAGCGACAGCACGACCCAGGTCATCACCTCGTCGGTGAGCTGGACGTCCGGCACCCCGGCCGCCGCGACCATCGTCGGCACCACCGGACTGGCGACCGGCGTCGCGGTAGGTACCAGCACGATCACCGCGACCATGGGCAGCGTGACCGGGACGACTACTCTGACCGTCACGGCGGCCACCGCCGTCTCGCTCACCGTCACGCCAAGCAACCTCACCGGCATCGCCGTCAACCGCACCCAACAGTTCGTCGCCACGGTGACCAACACCGACAGTACGATGTCGAACGTGACGAGTTCGGTGACGTGGAACTCGGCGACTCTGACGGTGGCGACCATCGAGAGCGGCGGCACCGCCGCAACTCCTGGTTTGGCTTTGGGCGTCGCCCCCGGAACGACCAATATCACCGCGACCTACACCCTTCCCAGCGGTGCCGTTCTCACGTCGACCGCCGTGGTCTTGACGGTCACGGCCTCGGCTGAATTCGCGTATGCCGTCAATTTCAACGACAACGATGTGTCGCAGTATTCGGTGGGAGCGGGCGGCGTGTTGGCGCCGCTGTACACGACCGCCACCTCGGGTACTGCCACGCCCATCAACACGGTACTGACCGGTACTCAGCCGTTCTCCATCACCATCGATCCGTCGGCTCGTTATGCCTACGTGGCGAACTACACCAACAAGCTCGCGGGCACCGTCTCGCAGTACCAGATCGCGCTGAACGGCCAGCTGACCGCTCTGAGCGTGCCCACCGCAGCCACCGGTGTCGGTCCGAACTCCATCACCATCGATCGCACCGACAGCTTCGTGTACGTGGCCAATTACGGTGATGCCACCGTGTCCCAGTACACCATCAGCACGGGCACCGCCACGGCGCCGGCTGGTGCGCTGGTGCCAATGACCGCGCCGACCGTGGCGGCGGGCATGGGCGCAGCGTCAGTGGTGATCGATCCGACCGCCAACTTCGCCTATGTCGCCAATTATATCGGTGACACCATCTCGCAATATTCGGTCGCGCCCGGCAATGCCTCGACTCCCGGTGCCGGTGCCTTGACGCCCTTGGCCACGGCCACCGTGACGGCGGGTGATGGGCCGAACTCCGTGGTCGTCGATCCCACCGGGAAGTATGCGTACGCCGCCAACGTGCTGAGCAACACGGTGTCGCAGTACACCATCGGCGCGGACGGCACGCTGACCGCGATGACGCCGGCGACGGTGGCCACGGGTGCTGCGCCGTTCAACTTGACGGTCGACCCGTCGGGTAAGTACGTCTACGTAGCGAATCGCGATGCCAATACGGTATCGCAATTCAACATCGGCACGGGCGGCGCATTGGTTGCTCTGACGCCGGCGACCGTGGCCACCGGCAGCGGTCCCTCGTCCGTCGCCGTGGATGCCTTGGGTCAGTTTGTCTATGTGACGAACCGGGGCACGGTGTCCTCGAGCTTCACGACGCTCGTTCCGGCGACCACCGTCTCGCAATTCAGCATCGGCGCGGGTGGTGTCTTGACGCCGATCTCGCCGCCCACCGTCGCCACGGGAAGGGGACCCGTGTCCATCGCCACGACCATCAATTAGTAAAGGCCGCCCGGACCGCGCCACTCGCCGCGCGGTCCGGGTGGGGCTTGAACATGGTCAACCGAGACCGGACCACACGCGTTCTGGTACTCGTCTGGTTGGTGCATGCTTCACAAAATTAAGGTCAAGGAGTTAGCAATGAATAGGTCTGCGAAGGCTTTGCTCATGAGTTTGTGCGTAGCGGGCAGCGCCGTCGTCGCCCCGACGCTCGCGTCGGCTGGTATCGGTATCGACATCAATGTCGCGCCCCCGCCGCCTCCGGTGGAAGTCGTGCCGGGACCCCGGCCGGGTTATGTGTGGGCGCCGGGTTATTGGGACTATCGTCATGGCGGCCATGTGTGGGTGGGCGGACGCTGGGTGGGCGAACGGCGCGGCTATCACTGGGTCCCCGACCGTTGGGATCAGCGCGGTCCGCGATGGCACCGCGAGCCCGGTCACTGGGAACGCTGAGCCCCTGGCGCGTCCTTCATGGCGAGGGACGCGCCGCATCTAGATGCTTGGCTCTAGCCTGGATCGCTACGGACTCTAAAGCGCTGCCGCGAGGTTGGCCTCGCGCGCGGAATTCAGGCAACTCTTGACGAAATCGCGCCGCGCGTCTTGCGGTGCCACCGCGTTTTCATGGGCGCGCTG
>CAZZXZ010000086.1:0-6764 GCA_964658135.1 uncultured Acetobacteraceae bacterium
CGATACCGCCGGCGATGAAGCGCGGTTTCAAGGTGTCGAGTATGTGCCCAAGACCGGTGCCACCCCAGCTGCGCTTGCCCGTCTGGTAACACACGTCCTGGGATATGAGGAGCTGAGATTCAAAGCCCGCGCGAACCAGTTCGGCAAGCTCGGATATGCGTTGTGAATCAGTGGGCAGCTGAATATAGGTCTCTCCGAAGCCGAACACTCCCTCGGAGCCGAAGGTGTCGTACTCGATCCAGATGCCGCGCCGCAGGATGCTTTCCTGATAGGCTTGGTCGTCACCCGACCCGTCCTGATGGCAAAGCACCAAGCGTCGGGGGTCGCCGCCCTCACGACAGTAGAGGGCGATGACTTCTTCCGTCGAATCGCGGTACGCGGGCAGGATGCCCGACATCACGTGCAAGAACACCGGCGCGCCGGTGCGCGCCTGAGCCCGCCCCGCCGCTTGCACACAGCGCAATTCCAGCTCGGTCGGACCTTCGATGGCGATCTCGCCGATCGCGCCCCGGCGTACCCCTTCGACGCCGCCGGTCTCGACGTCATCCACCAGCCGGGCTGCGAGTTCCTCCACCGAAGCCTGCCGCACCCAGTCCGGCAGCGAGGCATCTATGTAGTAACCGGTGGATGCGATGACGTTGAGCCCCGTCGCCTCGGCGATGCGGCGAAGTCCCAGGGCGTCGTCGCCCGCGCCGCGGGGCGTCAGATCGACGATGGTACGGCCGCCTGAGGCCGCAAAATGGCCGCACTCCTCGATCGCGGACTCGACGCTGGTGCCGAGCAGATTCACGCGATAGCCGGCCGGCTCGCGCAGCAGTTTCCAGCGGTCGGAGAACCGCGGTTGGGGCCCCAGCGTGCCTTCATCCGCGGCAGCACTGTAACGGCAGGTGAAGTCGATCAGCAGGTGCTCATGCGGGAGCGTTACTCCCAGATCCCTGCCCGGCACGAGGCCCGTGACGCAGACTGCGGATTTCTCCATCTCGATCAACCTCCGGTCTGGGATGCCCGTTCGATCACCGGGCCACGTTTGCCTCGTGACCGCATCTACCAGCGGTAATGTATTTCTCCACCCACCTCCCGTGGCGGCGCCGGGGTGGCAATCGAGTAGACGAAGGCGTAGAGGTCTTCGTGAAATATGTAGTATCGATGGTCGAGCAGGTTTCGCGCGTATCCGGCCACCGACCATTTCCCATCCTTGGGGCCGTACGAGATGCGTGCATTCACCAGATCGAGATGCGGCTCGTAGTTGTACTGGGTGTTGGGCGCGCCGTCATAGTAGCTTGCCTTGTGCGATTCATCGACGCGCGCGGTGAAAACGCCGTCGCCCGCCAGAGCCGTAGGAGCCGGCAGATCGAGCTGGAGCCCGACATTGCCCGTCCAGACCGGCACTTCGGGAAGATGATCCGACAGCGTCACCTGGGCGCCGTCGAGGATGTGAGTGTAGTGGGCGCTCGTCGAGGTCAGTCCCAGGTCGACGCGCAGGTAATGCGTCAACAAATAGGAAGAATCGAGCTCCAGTCCCCTGATTCGCGCGTCCGCCGGATTCGAGATGATGTTCGTCACGACGCCCGTGACCGGATCCGGCACGTTGAGCGTCGTCTGAATGTCGTCGTAGTTCGTCTGATACGCCGCCAGATTGACGCGCACACGGTGCTCCAAGAACTCCGACTTCAGTCCGGCTTCGTAGGTGGTCGCCCTTTCAGGTCCGAATGCGACGAAGACATCACTTTGTGCGCGTCCGTTGAATCCACCGCTCTTGAAGCCGGTGGCGATGGACGCGTAGGCGAGCATGTCCGGCGTTATCTTGTACTGCAGATCGCCGCGATAGGTGAACGACGTCCACGAATGTTCCAGCGGGGTGGGCGGCAGCACGTACGCGTCGAACTTGTTGCCGTAGACGGTCAACGTATCCCCTTTGCGCTCGTAGGATTCGCGCGCACCCAGGACGACGGCCCATCGGTCCGTCAGCTGGTACGTGGCCTGGCCGTACGCGGCGTAGCTGGTGTTGCCGCCCTTGTTGGTGGTGTTGGTGTCGTAGCCGGATGGATCGGCCGGAAAGGACAGGGGCAGGTAGACGTCACTGAAGAGGTTTTCGTGCAGGTAATACAGGCCGGCCGCCCAATCGAGTTTGTCGGCGAGGGACTTGCCGCTCAGGATGAATTCCTGGGAGAGCTGGTCGTCGGTTTCATGAATGGTTTGATCGCCGATCGCCGATGGCGCGGCGCTGAACGCCAACCCGGTTTCCTCCCTCGATTCCCTGTAGGCACTGATGGACTTGAGCAGCAGGCCGGGGGCAAGCGTCCAATTGACGCCCAAGCTGGTCCCGTAGATGTCCTCGTGGTCCTTCGGGGGCACGATCTGGTTCGTCGCGTAATTCGTGTAGAAGCTCGGCGACAGCCAACGATTGTCGTAAGGCGCCACGCCGTTGGCAACGGCCCATTGGTTCTGCGGCTGCGTCACGAAGGTGTTCGAGTTGATTGCGAGCACCGTCGAGAAGCGCGTGGTTTGATCCACGTGCGTGTAGTCGCCCGACAGATTCACCTCGACTCCGTCGGCGGGGAGCCAGAGCGCATCGATCTTGAATATGTTCTTGCCCTCGCCGCCGTAGCGCTCGCCCGTTTCGAGGCTCGTGCCGTAGCCTTTTTGATTCTTGGTGAGCGCATTGATGCGCACCGCGAAGGTCTGATCGATGATGGGGATGTTGACGGTGAGGCCGGCATCGATCCGGTCACGCTCGCCGGCCCGCACGAACGCGCTACCCTCGCTGGTGAAATTCGGCTTCTTCGTATAGACGCTGATCGCACCGCCGATGGTGTTCATGCCGAACAGCGTTCCCTGAGGACCGCGCAGCACCTCGACGCGATCGATGTCGGTCAGATCGAGCAGTCCCCCGCTGGTGCGTGCGATGAAGACGCCGTCGAGATATACGCCCACGCCCGGATCGGTGGTGTCGAGAAAGTCGTTTTGTCCGATGCCGCGGATGTAGAAGTCCACATTGCTGCCGCCCTGGTCCGAGCCGATCGCCTGCACGCCGACCACCTGGCTGGAGAGCGAACTCAAATCGCTGAGTGACCGCCCGGTGATGGCATCGCCGGACAAGACGCTGATCGAGATCGGCACGTCCTGCATGCGCTCCTGGCGTTTCTCGGCCGTCACGACGATTTCCGAGAGGCTGTCGCCCGCATCAGCGGCCGCGGCGCCATGGGAGAGTAACGCCGTCCCCAGGAACGCGCAGGTCAACGGGGCCCATGGGCGGATTTCCGCGCGTGGTGTGGGAGGCAACGGCATCGGCGCAAGTCCACAACGGTTGTTCAACGAAGCACCCTCATGGTATGAACTGTTCGACGGAGCATGAATCCCATGTTCCTCACACCACTCCCAAATCCCAAAATCGCTTTTTGATCCTAAAAGATTACGAATGATCCTTTGGCGAAACAGACTGTATTGCATTTTTATTATCGCAGCAATACGAGCGAGGCACTTTTTTCGGCCCGAACGGCCGGTACGATTCGGAGCCGGCCGACTGTCGACTCGCGCAGTGCGGGCTCTTACGCCGCGGCCGGTGGAAGAATCGTCAACCTCTCGTTGACGAGCTTCTCTGCCAGGGGCGCGTCGACGGCTCCCGTGGGGTCGCGATGCGCATCCAGTTCATCGAGGATTCCCGACTGTATTGCGCCCCGCCGCAGGGCTTCGTCGTAGGAGATCTCTGGGTGGAACATCACCATCGAATAGCGCGGCACGAATCGATCGGGGAATTTGTCCTCGAGTTCCAAGGAAATGGCCTTGGTGCGGCGAAACTTGGGGTCGAGCACCGTATCGCGCATCTCGAGGTAATTCTCGAGCGCCATCTGCGCGATGGCGGCGGCGTTCGGCCGGCGGAGACGCTCGAACTCGGCGAACAGTTCGGACCAGTCATCATGACGATCGAGCAGCCCGTCGAATGCCGCGCAATCCTCGAACGCCGCATTCATGCCCTGACCGTGGAAGGGGACTATGGAATGGGCAGCATCGCCAAGGAGCAGAACCCGGTCGCGATGATGCCAGCTCGACACGTGAACGGTACCGAGCGACCCTCGTGGATTTTTGGAGAATTGCGAAAGAAAACTCGGAACGAACTCGCCGAGATCCGGAAACTGTTCCGCCAAGAAACCCTTGGTTGCCGCCGCTGAAGCCAGGCTGGCGAAACTATGGGTGCCCTGATTGGCGAGAAACAGCGTCGCGGTAAAGCTCTTGTCGAGGTTGGGCAGCGCAATCAGCATGAAGCCGCCGCGCGGCCAGATATGCAGCGCATTCGGGTCGAGCGCGAACTCGCCCGCCACGGCCGGGATGGTCAATTCCTTGTAGCCATGATCGAGGCGTTCTTCGCGCACCATGGTGAGCCCCCGCGCCATGAGGTGTCTGCGCACGATGGAGCCCGCGCCGTCCGTGGCCACGCATGGGCCCAGAGACACCGAGTACTCGAGCCGGCCGGCTTCATCCCGCAGACGCAGGATGTTGTCATCGACATCGACACCGAGGCAGGTTTGACCAAAGCGAAAGGCGGCGCCTTGCCGTTCGGCCGCCTCGATCAGCGCACAATTCAGGTCGGCTCTCGATACGGAATGGATCACTTCGTTGCTGCGCAGTCCGTAGGGCATCAAGGTCGGATCCACGCCGGGGGTGTGCACGATCCGCCCGCGCATCGGGGTCAGCAACGGGCGCACCTCGGGCATGATCTCGCACCGCCGCAACGCCAGGATGCCGCGCTCCGCAAGGGCCAGGTTGATCGAGCGCCCTGCCTCACCCGCGTGCAAACGGGGGTCGGTCCGACGCTCGAAAACCGTGACCGCGAAACCGCGGCGCGCGAGCGCGAGCGCGAGCAGCGACCCGGCGGGTCCCGCGCCCACGATGGTCATGGCCTGAGGATGCATGCCGATCATGGGATGGTGCGCAACGCCTGCGCGAGGCGTTGCGAAAAATCGAACACCTCGCGGAACGTGTTGTAGAGCGGCACGGGCGCCACGCGCAGGATGTCGGGGGCGCGCCAGTCGCAAACCACCCCGTGCCCGGACAGCCAATCGAATACCCGGCGGCCGCGGTCGCCGCCGCCCCGGATCCTGAGCGACAACTGCGCGCCGCGCGCCTCCGGCGAGCGGGGTGTGATGATCCGCACGTCGGCACTGTTGCATTCGACGAGAGCTTCCAGGAAGCCCGTCAGGGCGATGGATTTCGTCCGCAATCGCGCCAGGCCTGCGGCGCGAAAAATCCCCAGCGAGGCGGCGAGCGGCGCGGCCGCGAGAATGGGCTGATTGCTGACCTGAAAACCGGCCGCGCCATGCGCGGCCTCAAACTGAGGTCCCATGTCGAAGCGCGTCGAGGGTTCGTGACCCCACCATCCCGACAAGCGGGGCCGTAAAGGCGCATTGAAGTGCCTCGGATGCACGAAGCAGCCGCCTATGGCGCCAGGCCCGGCATTCAAGTACTTGTAGCTGCACCAGACCGCAAAATCGGCGTCGCACTCCTGCAGCGAGACACTGACATTGCCGACGGCATGCGCCAGATCGAAGCCGACGAGCGCACCGGCGCGGCGCGCAAGGCCGGCGATGTGTCCGAGACGAAACGATTGACCGGTGCGAAACTGCACCCCCGGCCAGAGCACCAATGCGATGTCCCGGCCCTGGTCGGCGAGGATTTTCGCGATCTGGTCTTCCTCGATCAGGTCTTCACCCGGCCGGGGAGCCAGTTCGATCAGATGCTCGTCAGGATCGAGACCGTGCCATTGCAGGGTCGAAGTGACCGCGTGGCGATCCGAGGAAAACGCGCCGGACTCGATCAAGATCCGCGTGCGGCGACCACTGGGTCGAAAGAAACTCGCCAGCATGAGGTGCAGGTTGATCGTCAGCGAATTCATCGCGACGACCGCATCCGGCTCCGCCCCCACCAGGTTCGCGAGGTCGGCACACAGACTTTCCGGATATGAGACCCAGGGCCGCCGCGCTTCTTCATGCCCGCGCACCCCGAGGCGGGCCCACTCCTCGAGTTCCTCCACCACGAGGTCACGGGCGGCATGGGGCATCAGGCCCAGCGAATGTCCGCACAGGTAAAGCAGGGGTGCCCCGGAAGCATCCGCAGGCAACGCAAACTTCGTGCGGAACGCGGCCAGCGGGTCCGCCGCGTCACGTCGATGCGCCTCTTCCATGGAAAAGGCGGTCGTCACGGGCCAGCTCCGCCCATCTTCTCGGCGCGAACAAATGTTTCTATTGGGAACATCATGGCGGGCAGCACACTACCCACTCAACGACATATTTTCAAGCGGATCAGCTGCCGACCTTGAGTGGTCCGTGCAGGCCCCGCAGGCACGCGATGATCGATTGCGCCGCGATCCGGCTGGTGCGTGGATTCGCGACCGAGGGTATCGCCTGCACCTGCAGGGTGAGCCAGCCGCTGTCGGCGGCCACCTGGACGACATGCGTATTGTGGGTGACGCGCGGATCGGCCCAAATCTCCACCAGCGTACGCTCGGGTCCGATGCCCGCAAGGGCGAGCGCCGCCGCCACGTTCGCATTGGCCGGAAAATTCGCCGCCGCCCCGAGCGCATTCCCGCGGAACAGGCAGGTCTCGGTGACGATCGAGTTGACGTCGACCTGCTGGCGTTCCAGGTAGGCAACGCCGGCGAAACCGGCCGGCGGTTTGCGTGTCACCAACGTCACGCTGTCGATGCGGCCCACCGCCGCGGCGCGAATCGCGTCCAGCGCGTTCGGTTCGGGCCTGTAGAATCCGCACGC
>CAZZXZ010000086.1:6774-15160 GCA_964658135.1 uncultured Acetobacteraceae bacterium
CCCGGTCGATGAGGTGCATGCGTGAAAGCAGTGCGCCCCCCGAGGCGACGATCAAGGTGCGTCCCCGCTCGATGGCTGCGGTTGCTATGGAATCGAATACGCTCGCCGGCGCCGCCTCGATGACGATTTGCGCTTCTGCCAGTGCTTCGGCAGGCACGACGCGGGGCGGATGCGCAAAGTGGGAGATTTTGATCCGGGCTCTCTCCAGATCCTTGGCCGACACCGCCAGCAGACGAAAACCCTCGATCCCGCGGTCCAACGCTTCCGCAATGGCATAGCCGATGGCACCCAACCCCCCCACGGCCACGCTTCGTTGCGTCGCGCCGAGGGGGTCGATTGCTGCGGTCATATCCCGCATTCGGCCGCGAATTCGTCGACGCAGCGATTGAAGGCGTCTGCATCTTCTAGAAACAGGCAGTGCCCGCAGTTCTCGAATACCCGCAGCTTCCCGGCTCGAACGCGATCCACGATCATCTGCATGCCCGCACGCGGCTGGGCGCTGCGCGCGCCGCTGCAGGCGAGCGTCGGAATCGGATAATCGTAGAGCTGTTCCTGGTACTCGCGCAGGCTCTGGTCGATCATTTCCGCCGCGGCGATCAGCGGCGGCGCCCGCGTCATCTCGTCGAACATCCAGGCGCTGTCCGCGGCCGTGGGCGGCTCAGCGAACATCATCGGAATCATCTGCCTGATGAAATTGTTCCTGTCCGTCTGCAGCCGGTAATGCCATTCACGCAGATACTCGAGGGTGATGAGGCCGCCGGGAATGGCCGCCGATCGCCAGTCGCTCGGCGGCTGGTCGATATCGATCAAACCACGCAGACCGGCGACACCGAATTGCAAATAATATTCCCACCAGACGAAGGCGCCCATCGACCAGCCGATGCCCACGAAGTCCGCGAGGCCCAGCTTCTCGATGAACGCCCGCAGGTCGCGGGCATAGATCGGTACGGCCTGATCGGACAAGGACATCGTGGAGCGTCCGTGACCGCGCAGGTCGAGGACGATGACGCGATAACGGCTCTTGAGCCCCTGCATTTGCTTGTGAAAGAACCGGCCGCTCGCCCACATTCCGTGTACGAACAGGAGCGTCGGACCGGCGCCGCACTCCTCGTAATAGAGCTGGATGCCCTGGCCGAGATCAACCGTTGCGCTTTTCACCTCATCGCCGCTCATGGTCGCCGGTCACCCCGCCGTCAAACCCGCATCGACCGGCAATGCCACGCCGGTGATCAGGGAAGCATCGTCGGATGCGAGGAACAGCACCGCCTCGGCGATCTCCTCGGGCTCCGCCAGGCGCCGGTGCAGCGGGTGGATGAGGCCGTATTCCCGCAGGGCGGCGGCTTTGTCGACGCCGGCCGGCAGCACCGACTCGATCATGGCAGTGCGGACCGCACCCGGACAGACGCAGTTCACGCGAATTTGCCGCGCATAGTCGAGCGCCATCGATTTCGACAAGTGCACCACGCCGGCCTTGGATGCATGGTAGGCGGCCTCGTCCGTCTTCGCGATCAGCGCCAGCGCCGAGGCCACATTCACGATGTTGCCGCGGCTCTCGATCAGGGCGTTCACCGCGTGCTTGCACACGAGAAAAGTCCCGGTCAAATTGACGGCGAGCGTGCGCTGCCACTCATCGAGCGGAGTTGCCCCCACCGCCGTCTGCGGGCCCGCGATGCCGGCGCTGTTGACGACGATATCCAGGCGCCCTCGCTCGGCATGCAAGGCGGACAGCGCCGCTTTGACCTCCTCCTCGCTGCTCACATCGACGGTCACGCCCCTGCCACCGTGCGGCAGCGTGGCGGCCACCGCGTGAGCTGCGCTGCCATCGCGGTCGAGGCAGCCGACCCAGGCCCCTTCCTGCGCGAGGCGTTGCGCCACGGCGCGGCCTATGCCGCTCGCCGCTCCCGTGACGAGCGCGGTGCGCCCCATGAGCCGACGACCGATGGTCATGGCGTGATCATTCCGGTGAACACGGGCTTCAAGGAATGGTCGCGCCGCCATCGACGGGCAGCACGACTCCGGTGATGAAAACCGCCTCGGCCGAGGCAAGAAAAGCAACGGCGCCCGCTATTTCCCCGGGCCGGCCGATACGCCCCATCGGTTGAGTCGCGGCTGCCTCCGCGCGAGCGCGCACAGGATCATCGCTGGACTCGATCCACCCGCCCAAGAGGGGGGTGTCGACGAAACACGGGCACACGCAATTGACCCGCACGCCGAACGGCGCCGCATCCAAGGCGGTGGCGCGGGTCAATTGAGCGACGCCGCCTTTGCTCGCGCAATACGCCGCCTGCGCACGCTGACCCACCAAGGCGGCGTCGGAGGCGACGTTGACGATCGCGCCGGAGCGCTGTTCGATCATCGGCGCCAGGGCGTATCGGCTGACCAGAAATGTTCCCGTCAGGTTGACGTCGATGATTCTTTGCCATGCCCGCAGCGAGGTGTCCTGCGCGGTGGCCTCGAGCACGACACCGGCGCAGTTGACGACGACGTCGAGCCGGCCCTCGCGCGCCAGGATCAATGAAATCGCCCGGGATACCTCACCCTCCGCGCTGACGTCCATTTCAATGGCCTGGATGCCCAGCGCAGCCTCCGCGGACTCCCCGCCGCGTTTTTGCAGGTCGCCGATCCAGACTCGCGCGCCTTCGTCGGCGAGCCTGGCTGCAACCGCCGATCCGATCCCCGACGCGCCGCCGGAAACGAACGCCGTGAGCCCCTCGAAACGGCGCAACTGCCACGCCCGACTGAACGGTGCTTCGGGCACCTCAAACGCATCCCGCGCGGCACTTGCGAGCACTTGCTAAAGATGTTTCCTGTGTGGACAAGGTCATCCAAAAACTCCGCGCGGGGCTGGAACGAGTGATTAATAATCTGTATTATCAATAAGTTCCCAGTATTGTCAATTCGACTCATTTGTTTCTGCGTCAGACGACGATGAAGGAGTGCGATGAAGGGAGTTCAACAGAATTCGAACATGACGGCGCTGAGCGCGGCGCCCGACCTGGGCCGGCGCATTCGGGAGATCTGTCGTACACGGGGTTTGAGTTTGCGGCGCCTGGCCGCCGTGACCGGGCTGCCCGTCGCGACGCTTTCCAAGGTGCAGAACAATCTGGCGACCTTGAGTTTCGTGCAGCTCACCAAGCTTGCATCGGGACTCGGGATCGAATTGAGCGATCTGTTCACCACGGCGACGGTGGACGTGCGGACGGGGCGGCGTGCCGTGACGCGCAAGGGCGAGGGTCAGCGCGAAGCGACCGCTTGCTACGAGTTCGAAATGCTGTGCTCCGACCTTGCCAACAAGAAGATGAATGTCGGCATCATGGAGATTCATGCACGCACGCTCGCGGAAGCCGGTGGCCTGATCGCCCATGAGGGCGAAGAACTCGCTTACGTGCTGTCGGGTGCCGTCGAAGTGCACTCGGAAGATTACCGGCCCACCCGTTTGGACAGCGGCGACTCGATTTACATGGACAGTACCGCGGGGCACGCCTACGTCAATGTGGGTGATGCTGGCGTTGCGCGGGTGTTGGCGGTCACCACCTCGATGCCGAACACTCATTCGACGTGAGGGAGAATCGGGCGACCGCGGCCGGCGTTCCGGCCATCATCATCGCCGCCCTGCTCGGCGAGTACAGCCTGCTCATCATGCCCTTCATCGTCACCGCGATGATGCAGGGCTATCGACTTTCCGAGGCCACCGCGGGCTACCTGGTTTCCCTGCAACTGTTGGCCATGGCCGTGGCGGCGCTCGTCGTCTCCGGTGTCGTCGCGCGTACCGCGCCGCGTCGCATCATCCCGGCGGCCGCGCTTCTCATTTGTGCCGCGAACATCGGCTGCGCGTTGGGTGGCAGTTTCGTTGAACTCGCCCTCGCGCGGGCCGTTACCGGGCTTGCTGAGGGGTCGCTCATGGCCGCCGCGAGTGCACTCGCGGCGAACGTCAGGCATCCGCACAGGTTGTTTTCGATTCTCGGCCTGGTCATCGCCGCGGTGGCCGCCGCCGCGCTCTTGTTGACGCCCTTCCTGTTCGCGCATCTGGGTGTGCGCGGCATTTTCTGGCTGTTGGGCCTCAGCCCGCTTGCCGTCCTGATCTCGGCGGCGTTTCTTCCGCAGTCCGAGCCGTGCATGGATGTTCCCAACCTCGGTTCGTTCGCCGTCAAGGGCGCCTTCCCGGTATTGCTTGCCTTTGCGCTGCTGTGGATCGGTGCCAGCGTTCTATGGGTGTTCGCGGAGCGCATTGGCGCATCGCAGGGTCTCTCGCTCGGCCAGATCGGCACCTGCCTGGCTCTGGGGCAGGTCGCCGGAATCGCAGGCCCCTTGATCGCCACCCGCTACGGCGACCTCGGCTGCCTACGTGTGTCGATCGCCGCAGGGTCGATCGCCATGGTGGTGGGCGGCCTTCTCATGGTGTTCGGCGGCTTGGAGGCAAGTTACCTGGCCGGTGTTGCCCTGTTGTCGATGGCGGTGATGTTCCTGACGCCCTGTTTCCGGACGCTCATGGCAGCCCTCGATGGCACCGGGGGCGTGGTCGCGATGTCGGCGGCGTTCTATACCGTCGGGTTCGGGGCGGCACCGTTGTTGGTGGCATGGATGGAATCGGCCGGTGCCGGCTACGGTGCCATGGCGTGGTTGGCAACCGGCGCTTTCGCCGCGAGCGGCGTCCTGGCCTCGCGGGTGACCGCTTCAGCACCACGGGTCGCCGGCATGGCCCGATGAGGCGGGCCGGTACATCATCGACCGCGCGGTGCATGCCCTCCGCCCGCCCGGGCACCGGAGAGGCAATCGACAAAGGCTGATGCAGCCGGCGACAACGACCGGCCCGTTCGCGTGACCAAGGTGACCGGCCGCGACACCACGGGGGCCGACAAACGCCGGAAACAAACCGCGCGCGATTTGATGAGCGCAGCGGCGCGCTCGGGCAGCACGCTGACTCCGAGACCGGCCTCGACCAGTGCCACCGCGGTGCCCATGTATCCCACTTCGAAGCGCGTGGAGTCGAGAACCACCGACTGCGACTCGAGCACCGAGTCGATCAACGGTCGAAAGGCGCTGGAGCGCGACAAGCCAATCATCCTCTGCCCGTTCAGGTCCTGCCAGCGCAGCGTGCGCCTTCGCATCAACGCACCGTTTCGCGGCATGACGACTCCCAGGACATCCTCGTAGAGGGTGCTCAGTTCGAACTCGGTTGCGGACTTCTCGAACGTGCCGACCCCGAGGTCGACGGTGCCGCTGCGAACGTTGTGCAGAATCTGGTCGGTCAACACGTCCTGCAGTTCAACGCTCACGTCGGGATACAAGCGCGTGAACCGCGCAATCATCTCGGGCAGGAACGTGGCGGCCGCGAGCGGCGAGGCGGCAATGACCACCCGGCCGCGGCTTTTGTCGAGAAGACCCTTGGCCTCGCTGATCGCGGAATCCACGTCGCGAAGGATGCGGTCGGCAAGCTGCAGGAGCTGGCGGCCCGAATCATTGAGCTCGACCCGGCGGGTGGTGCGATCCAGCAGGGCGAACCCCACCTGTCGTTCCATCTCCCGGACCAGCGCGCTCACCGCCGACTGGGTCAAGCTGAGTTCTTGAGCGGCTGCGGTGAAGCTCGCCCGCCGGGCGACGGCGGCGAATGCCCGGAGTTGACGAAGGGTGATATTCAAAACAATATATTATTAATCGTGCAAATAAACTGGATTGTCTTCTAAATTTGACTTTGCTTCAATCCGCTTCGTGGGATCCGATCCAAAATCTCTTGCCCGCGGGAAACTGCGCGGAATCTGGGCCGCCGTGCCGACTCCTTTCACCGCAGCGCTCGCGTTGGATGAAAGCGGCCTGAAGCGGAACCTGCGCCACTGGCTCGTCGATCTACGTATCGCGGGGCTTTTCGTCTGCGGCAAACAAGGCGAGTTTTTCTCCATGACCGTCGCGGAGCGCAAGCGCGTCTGCGAATTGGCCGTGGCTGCGGCCAGGGAATACGCCATCCCCGGCGGCATCATGATGTCCTGCTCGGATCAGAATCTCGACACGGTCATCGAACTGGCCAAACACGCCGAAGGCGTCGGAGCCGACTACGTCGTCGTGCACAGTCCAATGCTGCATTTCGGCCAGGAAATCGACTCCACGGTGCGCGAGTATTACCGGTACGTTGCATCGCAGGTGCGCATTGGCGTCGTCATGTGGAGTCATCCGGACGCGGGCTACGTGCTCAAACCGGATACCTGCGCGCGCATCGCGCGCGAATGCCGCAATGTCGTTGCGATCAAATACAGCGTGCCACGAGCCCTTTACGCCGAGCTCACGCACATGACGCGGGACTCGCTGATCGTGAGCACGTCTTCCGAGGCAGAGTGGCTCGACAACATCGTCGAGCTTGGCTGGGAATTGTATCTGTGCTCGATACCCCCCATTCTGTACCAAACCAAGACCGACTGCCGTATGAACGAATACACGGCGCTCGCATTCAAGGGCCGGCTGGAGGAGGCGAGACGGGTGCGTGACAGTCTCGAGCCTGTTCGGCAGGCGCTCAGTCGAACGAGGCCGCCGGGCACGCCTCACGCTCAGCAAAAGTACTGGATGGATTTGCTGGGACAGGTCGGCGGTCCGGTGCGGCGGCCGCTGCTGCCTCTCAGCGACGCCGACCGCGCGGCGATCGGCGACGCGTTCCAGGCCTGCGGCTTGAATCAACCGGCAGCGTAGGCTCGCTCCATGCGCTCCTGTGGTCTGCCCATCGATCTCGAGAAATGGATCGATCAACACCGACAGTCGCTCCAGCCCCCGGTCGGCAATGCGCAGATCTGGCCGGATACCGACTTCATCGTCACGGTCGTCGGTGGACCCAATCAGCGTTGCGACTTTCATGACGATCCGTGCGAGGAGTTCTTCTACCAGCTCAAGGGTGACGCATACCTTCTGATCGAGAACGCGGGAGTCCTCGAGCGGCTGGAATTGCGCCAGGGCGCCATATTCTTGCTGCCACCCCACGTTCGACATTCACCACAACGGCCTGAGCCCGGCAGCCTGGGCCTCGTCATCGAGCGCAGGCGTCCGGCTGGCATGCGCGATGCCTTCGAATGGTATTGCGCCGTGTGCGGCTCTTTGGTGCATCGCGCGGAGTGTCAGCTGCAGAGCATCGTCGAGGATCTTCCGAAGATTTTCGCCTCGTTCCATTCGACCGACGGGGAGATACGCCGCTGCCGGCGCTGCGGTGTCATTCACCCCGGGCGCGACTGGGCGCAATGGCATGCGGATGCGGCGCAGCGAAACCCATCGTTGGCCCCCGCGCCTCAACCCGGATCGTAGCTAGTGCTGTGAGAGACGTTTTTCACGATCGTGTAATGCGAGAGTCCCTCCGCGCCGCCCTCCCGGCCGTAACCACTGTCTTTCACGCCGCCGAACGGCGTTTCGGCAACCGAGGCCTCGAGCGTGTTGATCGATAGATTGCCCGCTTGGACGCCGTCGATCAGCTGCTCCACGTTCCGGGCAGAGTCGGTAAAGGCGTAGGCGGCGAGGCCGAAGGGCAACCCATTCGCCTTTTCTATGGCTTCTTCGAGAGAGGCCACCGGATTGATGAGCGCCAGCGGGCCGAACGGTTCCTCGTGCATCGCTTGTGCATCGTCAGGCAGTTCCGCGAATACGGTCACCGGGAAGAAGTACCCTCGGCGCGTCAACCTTTCACCTCCGGCCAACAAGCGTGCACCCTTCCCGCGGGCATCCGCCACCAGCCGCTCGAGCGCCTCGATGCGGCGGTGATTCGCCAAGGGGCCCATCTGAGTGTTGGGATCGAAGCCGTCGCCGACCTTGACCGAACGCGCCTTCTCGGCGAAAGCCTGGGTGAAGGCCGCGAAACGCGACTCATGGACATAGAATCGGGTCGGAGAAGTGCAGACTTGACCGGCATTGCGGGCCTTGCGCGTTGCACATTTGATGGCGGTCGCGACGGGATCCACGTCATCGCACACGATGACGGGGGCGTGGCCGCCCAACTCCATCAAAACAGGCTTCATATGGCGGGCTGCCAGCTCCGTAAGATGCTTGCCGACGGCCGTGGAGCCGGTGAACGCGATCAGCCGGGTCTGTTCCTGCGGGATCAGATAAGAGGAAATATCGGACGGTCTGCCGAACACGAGGTTGAAAACCCCCGGCGGAAGACCGGCGTCATGAAGCGCCCGCGCGATGTGCACG
This sequence comes from uncultured Acetobacteraceae bacterium, assembly GCA_964658135.1. Lineage (GTDB taxonomy): Bacteria > Pseudomonadota > Gammaproteobacteria > Steroidobacterales > Steroidobacteraceae > Bog-1198. The sequence continues at coordinate 14,935 of CAZZXZ010000086.1, forward strand.
GCGCCGGCCGGTGTTTCCTCGGCTGCCTTGAGTATGATGGAGCAGCCGGCGGCCAGCGCTCCGCTGACCTTTCGCGAAGGCTGGCTCATCGGAAAATTCCACGGCGAAAACGCAGCCACCGTGCCGATGGGCTCGTGCACCACGATGTACCTAATGCCCCGGGCACTGGGAATCACGCGTCCATAGGTGCGCAGGCCTTCTCCTGCATCCCACTCGAAGAATTCGC
>CAZZXZ010000087.1:0-5789 GCA_964658135.1 uncultured Acetobacteraceae bacterium
TGAAGAACACGTGTTCGGTGCTGGTCACGTCCCACAACACACCGAATTGCGGCAAGAACCAGTTGTTCGAGGTAATCGACCCGATCGGGTAGTCGACCGGCGGTTTCGTGGTGGGCAGATTGAGCTGCTGCACGGGCAGGTAGTCGCCCGCGGTTTGCAGGCTTGCCTTCCACCCCGCCTGCAACGCAACGTCCGGCAGCACCTGCCATTGATCTTGAAGATGCAGTTGGATGTCGCGGACCGCGAAGTCGAAATGATACTGCGTGAACGCCGGATTGGTGGGTTCGTCGTACGGGGTCAGATCGTTGTTCGCTCCCGAAAACGCGTACCAGCGACGCGCTTGGCCCTCGTCGTTATGCTCGTACCATAGCCCGGCTTCGATTTGATGATCGTTCCACTTCCAATCGAGCGTCGAGCGTTCGCCGGCGCGATGGATGTCGTATTCCGTGGTGCGCACTTCGTAACCGGTCCCGCCAAAGGTATTCACGAGATTTTGCCCCGGGAAGTAAATGGCGAAGAGTCCGGGCAGTCCCGCCTGATTGACCGGACCGGCGACGATGCCGCGCGAATTATCGATGTGGTAGTACGCCTGGTTCGACCACGTGATCGCATCGGACACATGCCAATCATAATTCACGTACGCGAGGCCGTCTTGGCGCTGCGCGGCGCTGAAGTAGTTCGTGAAGTTGTTGCCGTAGATGGTCGGCGGCGCTCCCTGGGTAAGATAGGCCAGGCCGGCGGCGTAATTCGGGTAGATGAAGGGTCGCGTGTAGGGCGTGTAGGACGCTGCGGCGGTGGTCTGCTGATTGCCGAACGCCGTGGCATCTTCATTGGGCTCGACCTTGTACTGCCAATCGGCAAACGCCGTGAGCTTGCCGATCGAGTCCTCGTGCACCAACTTTAGATTGACCTGGTCGCCGCGCTGATGGCCGTCGAAGTCCCAAGCGCGCGCGTCTTGATGCGAGTAAGCGAGATACGCGCGGGTACCCTCGGCAAACTCGCCGCTATCGACCCGCAGGAACGTGCGGGTGGTGTCGTAGCTGCCGCCGGTTTCGCGCACGTCCACCCCGAATTGCTGCGTCGGATCGCTGGAATAGGTCTGAATCGCACCGCCCAAATTGCTGGTGGACGCCACTCCCAACGATCCCGCGCCCGACTGCAACTCGACGCGGCCCGTGTTCTCGCTGATGAGGGCGCGAGAGACGCTCAATCCATTGTAGTTGCCGTACTGCTGATCGCCCAAGGGCACGCCATCCATCGTGTAACCCAGTTGCTGCGTCGTAAAACCGTGGATCACCAGCGATTCGTTCTGCTCGTTGTTACCCCACGGATCCGCGGTTTCGTACACCACGCCCGGCAGCGTTTCGATGGCCTTCAAGGGACTGATTCCCGGGAGGAGCTTTTGCACCTGAACGGCGCCCAATTCCACGGAGGACTGCGTGGACTTGGAGGCGGTGACGACGATTTCCGACAGGCCTTCGGAGTCGCTGGTCTCGGCCGTCCCCTCGGCGATCGCCGGCAGGTAAGCAAGGTTTAAGAGCAGGCAGGCGATCGATAGACGATGATGAGTGGGTTGCATCCGCTGGCTTCCGAAATTCGAAATACTGCCGCGCTCAGATGACACTGATGTGTCACCTCGGATCGCGCCGGGACTGCAAAGTAGTCGTCATAATCGGCCGCTACACTGCAGTTTTGCCGGGAGCGATCATGGGTTCGAAGTCAATCAGTCCCTTCAAGTTCTGCGCTCGGACGTACAAACTGATGGTCTGCGTACCGTGGCTGACGGCGCTTGGATGGCTCGTTGGATCCGCCGACACGGTTGCGGTCACTCTTCCGAGCGATGGCAGCGGGGTCCACGATGGGCGGGTCTTTGCGCCGGATAATCTGGTCGTCAGCCGCGCCGTGTATGACAACGATGCGAGCAACGTCCGTGTCGGTGAGGTGCTGCCGCCGGGCTGCGCGACGACGACAGGAGGCTGTGCCGCGTCGACGGGCGCCCCGTTCGACGGTACCTATCCGGACGTGTGGAACAACGATCTCTACGACGCCAGCTTCGGCGTCACGGCCAGGATCGTCCTCGATCAGATCAGCCCGGCAGGCTCGCTAATCAATTCGGTGGAGGTCCCTCATCGGCCTACGCACGATCACTTGGTCACCAGCTTCAGTTCCAAGTCGGAGCTGGCTCTGAACCTATCGACCGATGGTCGGCACCTGACGTTCATGGGGTATGTCGCACCGGTCAATGCCCTGGACGTGTCCAATTCGAACACGCCGGGTGTCGTCGATCCCACCAATCCCGTGGGAACCGTCTACTACCGTGCCGTCGCGGACGTCGATGCCGGCGGCCATTTCGCTTTCACCGAAACGAATGCGTATAGCGGCAACAATGGTCGTGCGGCGATTCAAGACGATTCGCGCGGGACCGATGTGATCTATACCGTCGGCAACGCGGGAAACGGGGCGACTCCGCAGCCCACCGGCGTCATCCTGGGTGCGGGCTCGCAATTCATTACTCCCGCGTTCGCCCCCGAAACTGCGCAATCGCCCGGGGTACCGACACCGCTGGCGAGTTTTTCGGTGACCGAATTGGGCTCGAAAGCCGACAAGGTGGGTAAAGACGACAATTTCCGCGGCATGACGGTGTTCGACGACGTTCTGTACTTCACCAAGGGCAGCGGCGGCAACGGCGTCAATACCGTTTACTTCGTCGATACGGTCGGCGGCGCGTGCCCCAACGGCGTGGGCAATCCGCTGGCGCATGCGCGGCTGCCGACCAAGCCGCTAAATTACGATCCCTCAACCGTGTTGACGACCGGTTTGCCCAGTAACGTTTGCGTTTTGGCTGGCTTTCCGACGGTGCCCAATAAATCGGCGACCGTCACGGCCTACCCATTCGGCATCTGGTTCGCGAATGCGCATACGCTGTATCTGGCAGACGAAGGCGACGGTTACACCGGCGGAGCCGATCTTTACACTCACGCCGCGGCGCAGACGACTGCCGGGCTGCAAAAATGGATGTTCAACTCCGCGACCAAAACTTGGACGCGGGCGTACGTGCTGAACGGGGGCTTGGAATTGGGCCTCGCGTATCGGGTGCATGATTACCCGAGCGGTATCAATGGCGCCACGGGACTGCCGTGGATGCCGGCGACCGATGGGCTGCGGAACATCACCGGGCGGGTGGGTCGCGACGGCGTCGCGACGATCTGGGCAATCACCTCGACGATCAGCGGCAACGGTGACACGGGAGCCGATCCGAATCGCTTGGTCGTGATCCGCGACGTGCTCGAAGCGAGCGATACAAACGAGAGCGCGCACGAGAAGTTTTCGACGTTGCGAACCGCAGGCTTTGCGGAGGCCCTGCGTGGCATTTCGTTCACGCCCGGAACGGACACCAGTTGGCGATAACATCGCGGGCCGCGCGACGTCGACGGGCGTCGCGTGGCGCACTCCGCCGGTCCTAGATTACGTGACCGGGCGGCGGGGCGTCCTTCGCGTACAGACGGAGTACCGCAACGGCGACCGCCATTAGCACGGGTCCTAAGATCAATCCCGACAACCCGAATGCCTCCACGCCGCCGAACAATGCGACAAACATCAAGAGCCCGACCGATTCGTCATCGCCTACCAAACGCGGTCGGATCACATAGTCGCTGAGACCGATGACCACCAAAGCGCCCCAGGTCAGTTCGAGGATGGCATGGCCTGGCTGTGCGATGGCGAACAAATACAGGCCGGCGGGAACCCAGATGAGCATGGTGCCCACGGCTGGAATGAGCGATGCTAACGCAGTCGCGATACCGAAGAAGATGGGTGACGGGACGCCGCCGATCCAAAAACCGATGGTCGCAAATAGTCCTTGAGCGAGGCCGGTCATTAGGGTCCCGAACACCGTCAGCCGTCCGACCCGCCGAAACTCGCCGAGCAGCGCCCTGCAGTGATCAGGACGGAGCGGTGAGACTTTGACCACCGCAGCGACCATGGATGGCCAATGCAGGAGCACCAACTGCATCGCGAGAAGCGCGAAAAACAATCCCAATAACACTCCGAAAAAGCCTGTGGCAAACAAGCGCGCGAGATCGGCGAAATGCGACGCAATTTCGCCGGCCCCGGCTTCCAGCCGCGACGTCACGCTCGACGTCGAGATCCCGAGATGCGTGAGCCATCCGCCGGCCGTATCTACCCATGCTCGCAGCGGGCCGCCTGCATGCAACTCCTCTCGCACCTTCACGGCAAACTCCACCACGCGGGTGACGAAGAGCGATACGAAGGCCGCCGCGGCACCGGTCAAGACGACCGCCGACGCCAACACCGTCGTCAAGGACGCGAGAAACGGCTTGCCCATGCGGCGGGCCAGCCACTGATACAGAGGGTCGAGCGTGAACGCCATGAGTACGCCCAGCAGCAACGCCGAGGCAAACGGCAACGCCAACCAAAAGATCGCTGCCAGTGCAGCGACGGCGAGCCACCCCAATGCTTGACGCTCAGTCACGGTGATCTCGTCTTGAGTATTGACATCGGCCGGTAGGATACCTTGATCCAGAATAAGCATCTAGTCGTATAAGCCGCTGAAATCTTCTGAGCGCACAGGTCGCCCCGCGCAGCGTCTCGGTCGCGATCCGTGGCGGCATGTGTCACAGTATGCATATGACACTGCTTCGCTTCAATCTGCGACCCGGCCAGTCGATCTTCGATCAAGTGGTGTTCGCGGCAGTGAAGGCCTTCGTCAGCGGCGAATTCCAACCGGGGCAGGCGTTCCCCTCAGTGCGTGCGCTGGCGGCCGATCTTAAGATCCACCCGAACACCGCGCACAAGGTCGTCCAGTACCTAATCCAGGAACGTTGGCTGGAATCCCGCCCGGGCATCGGCACCGTGGTGGGGGAACGGCCCGGGGTCCGTGCCGGCGACCGCAGGCGCCTGTTGAAACAGGAAGTCGAGCAACTCGTGGTGGAGGCCAAGCGCGTCGGCGTCGAATTGGAGGATCTGATCGGCGCCATCGAAGCGCAATGGAAAGCATTGGATCAGAGCCAGGAGGTCAAGCAAAAATGACGACGGAAAATGCGGTGCAGACGATCGATGTATGGAAGCGCTTCGGGCGCCACGACGCCTTGCGCGGGCTTCAATTGAACGTTCCCGAAGGCGGCGCTTATGCCCTCATCGGCGCGAACGGCGCGGGTAAGACGACCACCATCAAACTGCTGCTCGACATTCTTCGACCGTCGCGCGGCACGGCCCTGGTGATGGGTGTGGACACCCGCAGCCTGTCGCCCGTGACCCTGGCACGGATCGGCTACGTTTCCGAGAACCAGGTCCTGCCGGGACGCCTGCGGGTGGGCGATTACCTCAACTATCTGCGGCCGTTCTACCCAACGTGGGACCGCGAACTGGAGAAGTCCCTGTGTACGCGCTTGCAGCTGCCGCGCGAGCGCAAGATCGCGGATCTCTCGCATGGCATGCGGGTCAAGGTAGCGCTGGCCTGCGCCCTGGCATACCGCCCCAAGCTCTTGATTCTCGATGAACCGTTCAGCGGACTCGATCCCTTGGTTCGCGAGGAGTTCATGGAGGACCTGCTGCTGCAGGCAGGGGACATGACGGTGCTGATCTCCTCGCATGAATTGGTCGAAATCGAGAACGTGGCGACGCACGTGGGATTCCTCGATGCCGGCAGAATGCTCCTGGAAGAATCCATGACCGATCTATCGTCGCGGCTGCGGGACGTGCGCATCACCCTGGAGTGTGCGGCATCGGTCCCGGAGCGGCTGCCGCCGGAGTGGTTGCGCGCGCGCGCC
>CAZZXZ010000087.1:5799-14479 GCA_964658135.1 uncultured Acetobacteraceae bacterium
GTCGGCAACGTACTGAGTTTCGTCGATACGCGGTACTCAGAGGAGGACCTGCGCGCCCGCGTGTGCGCGCTCTTCGGCACGGTGCGGCACATCGATGCCGAGCCCATGCCGCTGCGTTCCATTTTCACGACGTTGGCGCGGGTGGCGCGCGGGGACGAGAAATGAAAGCCTGGCATATCTTCAAAAAAGATTTTGGATTGCTGTGGCCGCTCGCGCTGGCCGGTGTCGCCGCGAACGCGCTGCTGACGCGCTTGCGGTTCCACTCCGCCACTTATCATGACCTGCACGCGTTGGCGGCCTTGTCGACCTTGGCCTTGCTCCTGACCGCAGTATTGTCCATCGTGCTGGCGGTTCAGCAAGAATCGCTTTTGAGCGTCCATCAGGATTGGCTGACGCGTCCCATCGAGCGGCGGGATCTGTTGCTCGCCAAGCTGCTCGACGTCCTGCTGCTGGTTCAGGTCCCCATGATGGCCTTCAACTTCGTGGCGGTGCTTGCGGAAGGATTCTCCTTGCATGACGCGGTGCAAGCCTCCGTGCTCAGCGCCATCAAAGTCGCGTGGGTTTTCACGCTGCCGGTGATGGCCATCGCCGCCCTGACCAAAAGCTTGACGGAGACCTTATTGGGCGCCCTCGCCGTCGCCGCAGGACTTGTGCTGGTGTATCTGGCCATGAGGCGCATGCTCGTCTTGTCGTATCCGGTCGAAGGAACCGGCGTCGAGTGGGTCTGGGGAATGTCGAGTCAGTTGTGCCTGGTGTTGGCTATCGTGGTGGCGCTGCTGTTGCAGTATTTCCGGCGCCGCACGACGGCGGCTCGTGCGGTCTTTGCGGGTGGATTGCTTTTGTTCATGCTGGTGCCGGCACTGCCTTGGAGGCCGGCCTTCGCCCTGCAGCAACGGTTGTCGCGGGATCCGCGCGCGGCCGATGCAGTGTCCATCGCGTACGATCCCACGCTGAAGCCCAAGACCGCAATGGTCGTCCCGAGCACGCCCTTGCTGGTCGATCATGATGGCGGGAAGGAGAAGAAAAAAGAAATGCGCTCCGGAACCACAATGGTGGCGCTACCGCTGCGCGTGTCGAACCTGCCCGAGGGCACGGTGGTGCACGCCGATCGCACGGTCATCCGTTTGACCGATGCTCGTGGCGAGACGGTTTACCGAGGCATCGGCGCGGCCTTCGATGCAGCGTCGGGCGGCGGTGCCCGACCCATCGGTGTGCTGCAAGGCGTTGAAATACCCGAGGCGGTGCTGCACCGAGGCGAAAAAGGCATGCTGCGTCTCGAAGTGGGATATTCGCTGACCCTGCTGCGGGCGCGGCGGCTACCGCCCCTCTCCGCCCTGGCGGAAGATACGCTCCCCGACGTCGGTCATTGCGTCAGCGCTCGTGATCATGAACCGGGCGTCGTGGATTTGAGTTGCCGTATCGCCGGCGAAGAGCCGGCGTGCGTTTCTGCGCAGTGGGTCTCCGCGGGCGAGGGCGAGGGCGAGGGCGGACTCGGCTCGGGATCGTTTGCCTGCACGCTGAACTACCGTCCCGCAGTCCTCGCTGTGCCGAGCGACCCCATCGACCAAGTCGATTTAAAACTGCGTTTTGTGGGTGCGTTCGATCCGCGTGCCAAGATCGCGCTTGACGTCTTCGAACCCATCGCCCATTTCTCGCGTCGGCTGATCGTGCCGGAGTTCCGTTTGCAAGATTGACAATGCTCTCCATGTGTCACAGTATTGCTATGACACCTGGATGGAGGGCGGATCATGGACAGAACGAGCATCGATAGGGTGGGCGCGATGGCGTCTCAGTCTGGCGGGAAGGCGCTTCAAGCGGCGACGATTTTCTGGTTCTCGGTGACGGCGTTGGGTCAGTGGATATTCGTCGCCTACATCGTCGCGTTCTACGGCGGTACGGTCCTGCACGGCACCACGGGAACATGGGCCAAGTCGCTGACGCATGGTCTCGAGCCGGGTGACGGTATCGGCAATGTCGCCCTGTCCGCTCATCTGGCGTTTGCCGCCGTCATCACCGCTGCCGGGCCATTGCAGCTGGTGCCGGCGGTACGCATGCGCATGCCGTCGCTGCATCGTTGGATCGGCCGCGTCTACGTAGTCACCGCACTGGTGATGAGTGCGAGCGCGCTGTATCTCGCCTGGATCCGCAATGCGCATGTCGGCAGCATCGTGCAGAAGAGCGGCATCAGTCTCGATGCGGTGCTCATTCTCCTGTGCGCCGGCGCGGCGCTTCGTTTCGCCCGGCGGCGTCAATTCGCCGCGCACCGGCGCTGGGCCATCCGGCTTTTCCTGGTGGTGAGCGGATCATGGTTTTTCCGGGTGGGTGTGTTTTTCAATCTGCTCGTGAATCACGGTCCGTTCGGATTCGACGCTCAAACCTTCGAGGGCCCGTTCTTGAATTTCATGACCTTTGCGGAATCGCTGTTGCCGCTCGCCGTCTTCGAGCTTTATTTGATGGTGCAGGCCCGTGCTCACGGCGCGGCACGGTCATCCCTGGCCGTGGCGCTCACGCTCTGTACCGTCGTCGTCGGCGTGGGTGTCGCCGGAGTCATCATGGCGGCCTGGCTGCCGAGCATCGTCGGTGGACATTAATTCCCTTACGCACGCGAGCGTGTTGGCGTTGCACATAGGGGCGGCGGCGCTGGGCCTGCTCGCCGGTCTCACCGCCATTTCGCTGCGCAAGGGCGCGCGCTGGCATCGTCGCGCGGGGCGCGTGTTCTCGGTCGCCATGCTGAGCATGGGTGCGAGCGCCGTGTATCTGGCGCTCGCCAAGGCGCAAATCTTGAACGCCCTGGTCGGCGTACTGACCTGTTACCTCGTCGCGACGGCATGGTTGGCGGGCCGGCCCCGCGGCCTCGAGAGGCGCGATGCCGAGCGGACGGCGCTCGTGTTCGCAGCGCTGACCGGTGTCGCCTTCGTGGGTTGCGGCATCGCGGCGGCGAACGGCGCCCTCGAATTGACGGGTGACGAGAGCGCCGGCGGCTACTTTTTCTTCGGTCTCGTCGCGTTGCTCGCGGCCGCGCTGGATGCGCGCCTGCTGCTACGTGGAATTTCGGCAAGGCACCGCACCGCCCGCCATGTGTGGCGCATGACCTTTCCGCTGGCGATCGCCGTGATCTCGGTCGGGCCTCGCCTCTACAAATTCTTTCCCCACCTCTCGAAATCCATGGTCGTCCAGTTGGGTCCCGTGACCCTGGTACTGGTGGCGATGATGTACTGGCTATGGCGGGTGTTGAGAGGCAACTACCGGTCGAGAACCAGATTCCCCACCCTCTCGTAGAGCGCTGCACCGCGAATTGACGGATCCGCCACGCGCCGGCGGATGGTACGTGCGCTCGGGCATAGCGTTACGCATTCCGGCTTTCGACGCAATAAGTAGTAAAATTCGTGGGACGCCGACTGCAGGCCGCAGCATACGATAACTACACAAGGCAAACCGACCATGGCGCAATACGTCCTGTCTCTCGACCAGGGGACGACCAGTTCCCGGGCAATGCTTTTCGATCACGAGGGCAAGATCGCGGGGATCGCCCAACACGAATTCGCGCAACATTTCCCGCAGACCGGCTGGGTGGAACACGATCCGATCGACATCCTGACGACGCAGTTGAACTCCGCGGTGGAAGTGTTGGCGCGGGCGCGCATACGGCCGCGCGACGTGGTGGCGTTGGGCATCACGAACCAGCGTGAAACCACGATCGTGTGGGACCGGGAGACCGGCATTCCCATCTACAATGCCATCGTCTGGCAGGATCGCCGCACTGCCGATCTTTGCGCTCGATTGCAAAAAGATGGCAACGAAGCGCAGATTCGCAAGAAGACCGGCCTTTTGATCGATCCTTATTTTTCCGGCACCAAGGTGGCCTGGATACTGGACAACGTCAGCGGAGCGCGGGCTCGGGCCGAACAGGGAAAACTTGCCTTCGGCACCGTTGACAGCTGGCTGATCTGGAATCTGACGAGCGGTAAGCGGCACATCACCGATCGCACCAATGCGTCCCGTACCCTGATGTACAACATCGTGGACGACAAATGGGATACGGAGTTGCTCGAACTGCTCAAAGTGCCTGAAAGCATGCTGCCGGAAGTGGTCTGGTCGAGCGAGAAAGTGTCGCGCGTGAGCACCTCGTTGGGACTCGGCGACATCGAGATCGCCGGCATCGCCGGCGATCAGCAGGCGGCCTTGTTCGGCCAGCTCTGCGTCAATGTCGGTGATGCCAAGAATACCTATGGCACCGGCTGTTTCCTGCTGCAAAACATCGGTGAAAAATTCACTCTGTCCAAAGAAAAGCTGATCACCACGATCGCCTGCAGCGTCGAGCGCAAACTACACTATGCGCTGGAAGGCAGCATCTTCATCGGCGGTGCGGTCGTGCAATGGCTGCGTGACAAGATGCAATTTTTCGAGAAGGCGCCGGACATTGCGCAAGTGGCAGCCTCGGTGGAACACTCGGGCAACTTGATCTTGGTACCCGCATTCACCGGCTTGGGTGCGCCTCACTGGGATCCGTACGCGAGCGGCATGTTGATCGGCCTGGGCCGTGACACCGAGATTGGCCACATCGCGCGGGCTGCGCTCGAGAGCATCGCGCTCCAGGTGACCGACGTGAAGCTCGCCATGGAAGGCGACACCGGCATGAAGTCGAAGGCGTTGAAGGCCGATGGCGGTGCGGCGGCAAACGACATCTTGATGCAGTTTCAGGCGGACGTGCTCGACATCCCGGTGGAGCGACCCGCGATCCTCGAGACCACTGCACAAGGTGCGGCCTATCTGGCCGGACTGGCGACGGGATACTGGAGTGGACTGGACGAGATCGCGAAGACTCGGCCCGCGGGCCAGGTGTTCGAACCGCAGCAAGATAGGACTCGCGCGAAACAGCAATACGCCCGATGGCAGGATGCCGTCGGACGTGCCAAGGGCTGGAACAAGGTCACCGCATGAACCGTGATGAAATGATTGCGCGTCTCAAACGCCGCGATACTCCGTGGGATCTCGTCATCATCGGCGGCGGCGCCGTGGGCGCCGGGGTTGCGGTGGATGCGAGTACGCGAGGTTTCGACGTTCTGCTGGTCGAACGTGAGGACTTCGGCAAGGGAACGTCGAGCCGTTCCACCAAGCTGGTGCACGGCGGCGTGCGCTACCTGGAACAGGGCAACATTTCGCTGGTGATGGAGGCTTTGAAGGAGCGCGGGCTGTTGCTGCGCAATGCGCCGCATATCGTCCACGATCTGCCGTTCGTGGTCCCCAACTATTCGTGGTGGGAAGCGCCGTTTTACGGGATCGGCATGAAGGTCTATGACCTGCTCGCGGGCAAGTACAACTTCGGCCGCTCGAAGGTGTTGTCCTTGGCGGAAACGCTGGAGCGTTTGCCGACGATTCAGCGCGACGGGCTGCGCGGTGGTGTTCTCTACCATGACGGACAGTTCGACGATACGCGCCTGTTGACCCACTTGCTGGCAACCGCCGTGGATCACGGTGCCACGGTCGTCAATTATGCCGAAGTCATCGCCACGCTCAAGGATCACGAAGGATTCCTATCGGGCGTCGTGATCGACGACAAGGAGTCCGGCGTGCAGTACACCGCGGGCGCCAAGGTGGTGGTCAATGCCACCGGCATCTTCACCGACGAGACACGGCGCTTGGCGCAGCCCGACGCGCAGCCGATGGTGACACGGGCCCAGGGCATCCATGTGGTGCTTGACCGCAGCTTCTTGCGCGGCGACAACGCCATCATGGTTCCGCGCACCACCGATGGCCGGGTGCTGTTTGCCATTCCGTGGCACGATCGCACGCTGGTGGGCACCACCGACACGGCCATCGAGCATGCGTCCTACGAACCCTTGGCACTCGAGGAAGAGATCGAGTTCGTGCTCGATACCGCCGCCGAATACTTGAGCCGGCCGCCGGCGCGCAGCGACGTGTTGAGCATCTTCGTTGGTATTCGGCCCTTGGTGAGCGCACCGGGAGGCGGCGAGGGCAAGACCTCCGCGTTGTCGCGAGGCCATACGATTCATATCGACGAGTCCGGTCTCATGACCGTCGTCGGCGGCAAGTGGACTACGTACCGGCACATGGCCGAAGACTGCGTCGACCATGCCATCACGTTGGGGAGCTTGCGCGATACGCCGTGCGTGACGGCGGATCTGCCGATCCACGGTTATCACCGCCAGGCCGAGAAGCTGGGCGCCTTGCGCATTTATGGCACCGACGCTGAAGAAATCAAGAGGATTGCAGCGCAAGCGCCTGATTTCGCACGCAAGCTTCACCCGAACCTCCCTTACATTGCGGCCGAAATCGTCTGGGCGGCTCGACACGAAATGTCACGCAACCTCGACGATGCGCTGGCGCGCCGCACGCGCGCGCTGTTGCTGAATGCGCGAGCCGCCATCGAGGTGGCGCCTCAGGTCGCCCGGCTCATGGCTGCCGAACTCGGTCGCGATGAGGCGTGGGTCGGCGCTCAGATCGAGAGCTTCACGACACTCGCGCAACAATACATCTTAGGTCCTGCCCCTGCAGGCGGCCGGCACTGATGCGCGGCGCCTTGCTGGGTGAGTTTGCCGGGACCTTCATGATGATGCTGCTCGGCGACGGTGTGGTCGCTGCCTGTCTGCTCAAGGGGACGAAGGCGACCGGCGAAGGCTGGATGGTGATTACGACGGCGTGGGCCTTCGCCGTGCTGTGTGGGATCTTCACCGCCAATCTGTTTGGCAGCCCGGATGCGCACTTGAATCCGGCGATCACCGTGGCCTTTGCGGTGACGAGCGGCAACTTTGCCAAGGTGCTGCCATACGCTGTCGCCCAGATCAGCGGTAGCTTCACGGCGGCGGTGGTGGTGTGGTTGTTCTACCTCCCGCACTGGAAAATGACCGAGGATCAAGCTGCGAAGCTTGGCGTGTTCTGCACGGCACCGGCAATCCGGTCGTATGGCTCGAACCTCTTTTCCGAGATCGTCGGGGCGTTCGTATTGGTCATCGTGGTCGGCGCCATGGGCTCGAAATTGGTCTTGAGCGGCGGTGCGGCGGCGGGGTTCGGGCCGTTTTTGGTGGGCAGCCTCGTGTGGGGCATCGGCTTGTCCCTGGGCGCCACGACGGGATACGCCATCAACCCCGCGCGTGATTTAGGCCCGCGACTGGCGCATGCCGTGTTGCCCATCCACGGCAAGGGTGGCTCCGATTGGGCGTACGGTTGGGTACCTATCATGGGGCCCGTGATCGGGGCCGCGTCGGCCGGTGCGGTGCTTAAGATGTTGGGCTCGTGAGCAGCCCTAGGGCACTACCCTTCAACCGCTCTCGTGCGCCAGCGCCATGAGTCCCGCGAACACGATGAACACCGTACCCGTGACCCGGTTGAACGTTCTCAGTACGCTGGCCCGCGCCAAATAAGCTGCCAACCGACGGCCGCTGCCGGCATAGAGCGTATACCAGCTTATTTCGATGACGGCGAAAGTGGTGAGCAAGATCAAGAACTGCGGCAATTTCGCGGCATCGGGACGAATGAATTGCGGCAAAAAAGCAGCCGCGAACAAAATCGCCTTGGGGTTGCTCGCCGCAACGAGCACGCCCTGGCGATACAAGCGGCGCGACTGGATCGCCGGCGCCGGTTCCGCCGCCGCCGCGTCATCCGGCACGGGCGTAAGCCAGGTCTTTATGCCGAGATAGGCCAGATAAGCCGCCCCCACCCAGCGCAACGCAGTGAACACGGCGGGAAAAGCCTGCAGCAATGCGCCCAACCCGAGCGCCGACAGACTCATCATGGCGAGGAGGGCCGTCATGCAACCGGCCATCGTGGCTGTTGCCTTCGAAAAACCGAAACGGGCGCTGCTGGCCATCACCAGCAACATATTGGGGCCGGGAGTCGCCGAGACGAAGAAGGTCACCGCGACAAACAGCCACCACGTTTTTAAACTCATGACATCGCTTTCGAAAAATAATGGAACTTCGTTTGAATTGTAGCGCAAGGGCAAGATCACTAACGATGGAGCGCGATACGCTCGTCACCCTCGCGCGCCCGATGTCGGGCGATTGATCGTCGGAGCCGCTCAGGGTAACCTCGATTTTGGTGATTCCCTTCGACGATCCCGAGGAGACCATCGGGTAGGCGGATGATACGACGTATGGACTCGCGGCAAGCGTGTGGCCACGGAAATGATCAGAGGGTGGCTGGCTAGAGCGCCCGTGTTGCTGACCGCCTACCTCGTGTGGGTGAATCGCGGCCGGCAGCGCGGGCGAAGAAGATTGTCCGCCGCACTTGCGCTCTTCATTGCTTGGATGGCCGCCGTGTCGGTATCTATTCGCACCGATCGGGCGACTGCGATATCGACGCTCGCATGGCTTCATAGACACGATCTGTTCTGGGCCGCGATCTCGGCCGTAGTGGCTGGGGTGCTGGTCTCTCGTCGACGGGCGCTGAACCAAGTTGCGGCATCCCGTTCCTGGACGGCCGCGTTACCGGTCGAGCGTTCGACCTATCAATGGCAGGCGATCGCCGTCGCGGCGCTTCCAGCCCTTGTTTTCGCATGCATCTTGGCTGCCGTGTTCGGCAGCCTCAGCTTGATCGCTCTTTTTGAGGCCGGCATACCAGCGCCGGTAATCACTTGGGCCGACACGACCGGAGGGGTCGTCCTGGGCGCGGGACTCGGCTACTTGCTGCCGCCCGCGAAGCAGGAAGAAATCTATGAAAG
>CAZZXZ010000088.1:0-14281 GCA_964658135.1 uncultured Acetobacteraceae bacterium
AAGTAGCCTTTACCATATAGTTTGCGCCATAGATGTGCTGCGGCGGACGACTTTATTCTTATGAGCATTACCGAGAGATTTACCGGCATTCGGGTGTTGTGCTTGGGCGACGTCATGTTGGACCGTTTCGTTGCCGGGCAAGTCAAGCGCATCTCGCCTGAAAGCCCCGTCCCCGTGCTGTCCATTACAGGGACGCAATGTTTTCCCGGCGGTGCCGCCAACGTGGCTCGCAACATCGCCTCGCTCGGCGGCACCTGTACCCTGATCAGTGTGGTCGGACCCGACTCGATCGCGCGCGAATTGCAGGATGTACTTGCCGCAAGCCGCGGAGTGATTTGCGACTTTACCGTCGCCGCGGGTCGTCCGACGAGTGAAAAAATTCGCTTCGTGTCGCAGGGCCAGCACATGTTGCGCGCAGATACCGAACTGGCAGCGCCGATCGACGCGGCGACGGCCGCCGCCGTCGGTGATTCCGTACGCCGCCTTGCGCCTCAGCACGATGTCATCGTCTTGTCGGACTATGCGAAAGGCTTGCTGACCGACGCGGTCGTCCGGGTGGCCATCGACATCGCAACCTCGCTGAACATTCCCATCGTCGTGGATCCGAAGTCGGTGTCCTTGAGCCGCTATGCCGGCGCTACGGTCATCACTCCCAACAGCAAGGAAGCGGGGGACGCGACGGGAATAGATTCGAGCGAGGATGACGCTCTGGCTGAGCAAGCCGGTGCGGCGATCTTGGTCGATTCGGGAGTCGATTCGGTGCTGATTACGCGCGCGCATCGAGGCATGACCTTGATCGGAGCGGGCCAACCGGCTCTGCACATCCGCGCGAGCGCCCGCGAGGTCTTCGACGTGGTTGGCGCAGGCGATACGGTGATCGCGACCTTGGCGCTCGCTCTCGGAGCGAGCATCCCCCTGCCGGAGGCGGCCGCTTTGGCGAATCGCGCTGCCGGGGTGGTGGTGCGCAAGCGGGGTACGGCGACGGTGACACAAACCGAATTGGCCGATGAATTGGCGGTCTCGAGCGGCGCCAGTTTGCGCGACCTGCAAGTCAAAATTCTGTCGGGTGACGATGTTTTGGAAGCTGCCGCGACATGGCGCCGGAATGGGCTGACGATCGGATTTACGAACGGTTGTTTCGACATCCTGCATGTCGGGCACCTGTCGATTCTCGGGTTTGCCCGCCAACATTGTGGAAGATTGATCGTCGCGGTCAACAGTGATGCCTCGGTGAAACGTTTGAAAGGCAATGACAGGCCGATCAATCCAGAGTACGACCGCGCCATGGTGTTGGCAGCACTGTCGGCGGTCGACGGTGTCGTCATTTTCGAACAGGACACGCCCCTGGAAACGATTCGTCTTCTGAATCCCGACGTGCTGGTCAAAGGTGCCGACTATTCGATCGACAAGATCGTCGGCGCCGAGCATGTGCAGGCATATGGCGGTCGGGTGCTCACCTGCGAGTTGGTCGTTGGAAAGAGTACGACCAACGTGCTCGGTGCACTGCGCGGCGTGGCGGGATGACCCACCAGCAACGGGTGGTAATTTATCGGTTGGGCAGTTTGGGCGATACGGTCGTTGCGTTGCCGTGTTTTCACAAAATCGCCGCAACATGGCCGGATGCAGAACGTATCGTGCTGACGAACTTCCCGGTCAGCTCGAAAGCCGCGCCGTTGGAAATGATTCTTCGGGATAGCGGTCTCATCGACACCGCGATCGCGTATCCCGTTGGAACACGCTCGCTCGTCGAGCTCTGGCATCTCGCCCGGCAAATGCGCGCCTTGAAAGCCGAGGTTCTGGTCTACATCACGCCGCCTCGCGGAGTGCACAACGCGCTGCGCGACTGGCTGTTCTTCAAACTGTGCGGATTCCCTAGAATCGTCGGCATCCCGATGAGTTCGGACCGTCAATTTCCGCGCGTGCTGAGCGGTCGTAACCAGACGCGGATCGAAGAGCGCGAATGCGAACGGCTTGCGCGCTGCTTGCTAGAGTTGGGGCCCATCGACTTGGACGATCCCGCGGTGTGGGATCTACGCCTCACGAAAGCTGAAATGAATCGCGGCGCTCTCGTCCAGGGCGGCTTGGCGCAGACCGGCTTCTTTGCGATCAATATGGGCGGCAAGGCGCAGAGTAAGGATTGGGGTCTCGATAATTGGACTGCGCTGCTGAAGAGCTTGAGCCGCATCTACCCCGGCTTGGGACTGCTGGTGGTTGGTGCGGCCGAAGATTCAACCCGCACCCAGCACATCGCTTCCGCTTGGTCGGGACTCATCATCGACGCGTGCGGTAGGCTTAGTCCGCGTGAGAGCGCGGCGGCAATGCAAGGTGCCCGCGCCTTCATCGGCCACGATTCCGGCCCCCTGCACCTCGCCGCCGTCTCGGGAGTCCGCTGTGTCGGTCTGTTCGGCAACTACAATGTGCCGAACCGCTGGCACCCCTGGGGCTCCCAGCACCGGATCATTCATCGGATGAGCGGACTCGGCAATATTTCAGTTGCCGAGGTGGTCGACGCCGTGCAGGCCGTGCTCGAGCGGCGCCCGGAGGCGGCATGAACTCGGGGCCAGCCAAGCCGCCGGTGTTCTTGGACCGTGACGGAACGCTCATCGTCGAAAAAAATTACTTGAGCGACCCGGACGCCGTTTGCCTGGAAAACTCGGTCACCGAGGGTTTGGCACTGCTGCAGGAAGACGGACATCCCTTGATCGTGGTGACCAACCAGTCGGGGATCGGTCGCGGTAAACTCAGCGCCGAAGACGCCCGCCGGGTCAACGCTCGGGTCTGCGACTTGTTGCATCGACATGGAATCAAGATCTTGGCATGGTACGTATGTCCGCACACTCCCGAGGCCGGCTGTTCGTGCCGCAAGCCGTTGCCCGGCTTGCTGATCGAGGCGGCGCGGGACTGGAATTTGCGATTGACCGGTTGTTACGTCATTGGCGACAAGCGAGCCGATGTCGAGTTGGCCGATCGCGTCGAGGGCACGGGTATCTTGTTGACGAGCGGGCACGGCCGCGCGAGCTCGGAGTGGGCGCACGCCAGCGCTCGACCGGTGTTCGAGCGGATGTTCGATGCTGCAAAGTACATCAGCGCACGGGAAAATAGGCGACCGTCACCGGTCAGCGAGACTGCTCTATGATTATCGTCACCGGTGCCACCGGCTTCATCGGTTCCAATATCGTCGCCGAGTTGAACGGCCTCGGTCGCAGCGATCTGCTGTTGGTGGACAATTTGGGCCTGGAAGGCAAGTGGAAAAACATCGCCAAGCGTCGTTTCGAAGATCTGATTCTGCCGGCGGATCTGACTCGCACGCTGGATAAATTATCGGGCGCCGAAATTGTCTATCACATGGGTGCGAACTCATCGACCACCGCCGTCGACGGCGATGAAATGTGGTCCAGCAATTTTCGAACCTCGACGTATTTGTGGGATTGGTGCTGCCGGACCCATACGCCGTTGATCTATGCGTCGTCCGCGGCTACCTACGGCGACGGTACGCGCGGTTTTCAGGACGATCAATCATTGGAGGCGTTGGATGATCTGAGGCCGCTCAATCTTTACGGTTGGTCGAAGCATGCCTTCGATAAGTGGGCGGTGGGGCGCAGCCGGGGGGGGCAGTCGCCGCCCCAATGGTGTGGTTTGAAATTCTTCAATGTCTACGGGCCCAACGAGAATCACAAGGGTGACATGCGCAGCCTGGTAGCAAAAAACACCGCGGTGGTCGCCGATGGCGGAACCATCAGGCTTTTTAAGTCGCACCGGGCGGGATACGCCGATGGTCAGCAGCTACGAGACTTCGTTTACGTGAAGGACTGCGTGCGCGTCATGCTGTGGCTGGCGGAACAGCGCACGGTCAGCGGAATCTTCAACTTAGGCACCGGCCTCTCGCGATCCTTCGTCGATCTGGTGCAGGCCATAGGCGCGGCGCTGAGCCGGCCGGTTAACATAGAATTCGTCGATATGCCGGCGTCCCTGCGGGCCAATTATCAATATTTTACGGCGGCGAACATGACTAAATTGCAGGCGGCGGGCTACAGCCGGCCGTTTTTCTCGCTCGAGGACGGAGTGGCGGACTACGTGCGTCTCTACCTGACGCAACCCGACATGTATCGATGACGCTGAAAATCAGCCCGGCAACGGCGAACGGCAGCACGGCGAGCGGTGTGCAGTGACCAGTCCTAAGGTTCGCGTTTTACTCAACATTGCGTGGCTCATCGCCGAGCGGTTGGCACGCATCGCTGCCGGCCTCGCGGTGGGCATCGTCGTGGCGCGCCATCTTGGGCCGTCCAATTACGGCAAGATTTCGTATATCCAAGCCATCGTGGCGGTGATCGCCACGATTGCCGGTCTGGGTCTCGAGCCCATACTGATGAAGGAACTCGTGACGGGCAAACATCCCCGTAACCTGACTTACTCCACCGCGCTCGGTATTGCGAGCATCACGAGTTTTTCGGCGACGATCATCGGTTTGATCTACTCGGTGTTCTTCGTGCACGACCCGGTACTGCGGACCTTATTCATCATTGCGTTCTCGTGTCTGCCGATCCAAACCGCGGCGATCATTTCCGTGCCGTTGCAGGCGCAGGAAAAATTCGCGCTGTTGGTGCGCTATCAACTCGTGCAAATCATCATCTCGGTGGCGCTGCGGTTCCTGCTGGTGTGGCTGAACGCCAGCCTGGCGTGGTTCATGGCGGCGGTTGCCATGGATGCGACCGTGTGGCTCTTGCTGCTGCTCAAACTGAAATATGGGCATGAGACGAAGTTTCATCCGAAGAACATCAAACTCAAGATCGCCACCGAATTGACCACCGCCTCGGCGCCGCTGTTCGCGACCAATCTCGTGGTGCTTATGCAGATTCGGATCGACCAAATGCTGTTGGGAACCCTGGCATCTGCGTCGGCGGTGGGCAATTTCTCGGTGGCGTCCAAGCTTGCGGAAGGGTTGATGATGGGGCCGGCCATCGTCATCAGGGCGCTGAATCCGCAGTTATTGCAGGCCAAGGCGACGTCCGAGGACGAGTTTCGCGCCGTGCTGCGCCGACAGTTCGACTTCAGCGTCATGATAGCGGTGGTGATCGCCGCCATTTTCTGTGCAGGTTCCGGTCTCCTAGTGCGCGTCTTGTTCGGGCCGCAATACCACAATGCGGTGGCACCGCTGGCCATTTTGGTGTGGGTCATCGTCCCTATGACCATCGGGTCGGTCAACGCCAACGCCGTGATCGCACAGGGTCAGACGAAACAGACCTTGGCCAAGGCGACGATCGGGTTGGGGATGAACGCATTGCTCAACTACACGTTCATTCCGCTTTTCGGTAGTGCGGGTTCGGCTGCGGCGACTCTGTCGTCACATATCTGCTCGGCCTATCTAGGTATGCTGATCTTTCCGGAACAGCGCTTTCAATTCTTCTATGCAAG
The DNA here is from genome assembly GCA_964658135.1 of uncultured Acetobacteraceae bacterium. GTDB lineage: Bacteria > Pseudomonadota > Gammaproteobacteria > Steroidobacterales > Steroidobacteraceae > Bog-1198. Next base: position 5,413 of record CAZZXZ010000088.1, read on the forward strand.
CCGCGCGTTGTTCTTCCCGGCCACCTTGTATCGGTACCGCGACGAAATCAAGGCGATCGTGCGGAGAGTTAAATAATATATTCGTTCGATATCTTCGACACCCTGCTCACCCGAAGGACGTTCCTCCCCAAGGACATTCATCTTTTGGTGGCGCGTCAGCTGACCGTGGAGGGTCTTTGGAGCGAGACGTTGGTGGCATGGCGCGAGGCGCGTGAGCGTGCGGAACGCGTGGCGCACGGTACGGCGAGCACCGAAGAAATTGGTCTGGCGGATATCCAGCAGCAGCTGGACGCCGCGGTCGGTGCTTCGCTCGCGGCTCGCGCCGTCACGTTGGAGCTCCAATACGAACTTTCGGAATGTGTGGGTATCGCGTCGACGCTCGCCGAAGTACGCGGGTTGGTCGCGGCGGGCGAACGGGTCATCTACGCGTCGGATATGTATTTGCCGAAACAGCAGATACAGTCGATGCTGGACAAGGTGGGTGCCCCGGCCGCGGAGCTCTTCTTATCGTCCGAATTGGGGGTGACCAAACGTACCGGGAACCTTTTCCGCCGAGTGGCGGACCACTTCGCCATCCCGCTGTCCGAGATCAGCCACGTGGGCGATCACGTCGAGTCGGACCACCGCGTGCCGCGTCGCCTGGGCGTCAAGACGAGATGGTGCAAGGTGGCCTACCCGACTCTGCTGGAGGCGGAGATCTTTCGCCATCTCGCGCAGTCGTCGCCGCTCCTGGCGACGACGCTGGCGGGAGGCATGCGGGCGGCCCGTCTGGCACTACCGCCGGCCAGCACCCCGGCCGAGTTCCTCGTGCGCCTGGGGACCCAGGAAGCGGCATTGGTGCACATCGGCTTCGCGCTGTGGCTGATACGGCGGCTCGGCGAATTGGCGCCGCATAAAATCGCCTTTCTTGCACGAGACGGCTATCTGTCCGCCCAGATCTTCGATGTGTTGCGCTCGACGCTCTCGACGCCGCTACCGGCTGCCACCTACACCTACGCGTCGCGCCAATCATTGCATTTGGCGGGCCTGGCCTTCCCGCCGATGGAGGAAGATTTGCTGTGGATGTTGGCGCCGGCGGATTCGCTCACCTTCGACGGTTGGCTGTTCCGTTTCGGCCTGAGCCACGACGATCTGCCGGAATCGACTGGAACTCATCCAAGAATTCCTGCCGCGGACGAGCTCTTCGCGGCCTGCAAAGATGATTGTGCAAAACTTCTCGAATGGTCTCCGTTCAAGTTGCTCATCGCACAGCAGGCGGCGCACGCGCGGGAGTTGGCGCACGAGTATCTGAGCCCATCCCTCCATCCGGGCGAAGGAACGGTGGCTATGGTCGACATTGGCTGGAACGGACGAATGCAGCGCTCCATCGTCGGGATTCTCGGGACATCGGCCGCGCGGACCGAGGCGATCCATGGACTATACATGGGGCTTTTACGCACCCCCGCCGGCAATTTTGGCAGCTACGAGGCGTGGCTTTTCGATCTGCGCAACGAGGCACGTCCTTATTGCGCATCGCATTTTCAGCTTTTCGAGACATTGTTCGCCGCGCCTCACGGCACGACTTATGGGTATGAGCGCGATTCGGCGGGGCAAGTCGTCCCGACGCTGGCGGCACAGGACGCCATGAGCAGCATCTGGCCCGAACTAATCGCCTTCCAACGGGTCATTCTCGACATCAGCGAGGGCATTCGCTGCACACCAGAGGACATGCGTGCGGCGGAGTCCGCCATTCGAGCTCTTTGTCGGCGTTCCATTGCAACCGTCTTCAGGGCACCTAGTCGTGCGCACGCCATGGCATTTTTCGGCGTGGGTTTCTCGTCGGATCAAACCAGCGTCGGCAAGGAAAGATTGCTCTTCAGGCTTTCGTGGCTGCAGCAATACAAGTTCTTGCTGAACAAGCGCTTCAAGTTTTCGGGCAATCACTGGCGCGAGGGGCAAATGGCGATCGCCGATGCGCCGCTGTTACCGACCTGGCACCGCTTGCGTTCAACCTTGCGCCTTCTCGTGAAGCGCCAGCTCGGAGTGGAAGATATCATCCGGCAAATTCTGTGGCAGAGGCGGGGCCGCGCATGAAAGTTACACTCTCGACGATCGGTAAGTTTCACACATTCGATCTTGCCCGCGAGCTGCATGCGCAAGGAGCGCTGCGGGCGGTATATACCGCGTACCCAAGATTCAAGCTGCGGGAAGAGGCGCTGCCGCGCAATCTCATCCACACTTTCCCTTGGCTGCACGCGCCCTTCATGGCGTTCCCACGCCATCGGTTGAGCACCCGAGCAAATCAAACCTGGGAATACTGGGACAAAATCGCACTCGATCGCTATGTCAGTCTGCGCATGCCGCCGAGCGACGTGTTCGTCGGCTTGTCGGGTTCGGCATTGCGCAGCGGGCAAACCGCGCAACAGCAGGGTGCGAAGTACGTGTGCGACCGAGGATCGTCGCACATCCGTTATCAGGATGAATTGTTGCGGGACGAACACGATCGATGGGGTCTGCCGTTCGGTATCGATCCCCGGGTCATTGCGTTGGAGGAGGCGGAATATGCCGCAGCGGACGGCATCACGGTGCCGTCCCATTTCGCGCTGCGGTCGTTCGTCGCGGCCGGTGTGCCGCGTTCGAAGCTGCATCGGCTGCCCTATGGGGTCGATCTGTCGCGATTCGGCATGGTCGATCGCCCGGACCCGAAACGTTTCGACGTGTTGTTCGTCGGCGGCATGAGTCTACGCAAGGGAGTGCCGTACCTGGTCGATGCGTATCGCAAGCTCGTGCATCCGGCCAAGTCGTTGACTTTCGTCGGCAGCGCCGCGCCGGATCTCATCGCGCATTTGCAGCGGCGCGGCGCGTGGGATGAGACGGCCCGCGTTCTAGGTTCCGTGCCGCAGGCGGCACTCAAGCAAATCATGAGCAAGAGTCACGTCATGGTGTTGCCCAGTGTAGAGGATGGTTTCGGTATGGTGCTCGCACAGGCGATGGCGTGTGGCTGCCCGATCATCGGCAGTCAGAACACCGGCACCGACGATGTCTTGAGCGAGGATACCCGCGAGGGCTTTCTCGTGCCGATTCGTGACGGCGACGCGATAGCCCATCGACTCCAACAGCTCGCGGATGATCCGGCACTGCGGGAGGCGATGAGTCACGCGGCCATCGATCGGGTCAAACATCTGGGCGGTTGGCGTGATTATGGAACTCAGGCAGTGAAAACCTACGAATCGCTGCTGAAGTAACGTCGAGCAAGCCTCAAGGCGCCGACATGGTCGCGCTCGCCGTGTTCAATTCTTGGGCCAAGCGACGACCGCGCACAGATGGCGAGAAGTGAGTGTCCCACCACGCGCGCGCTTCCACTCGTGCGCGCTCGAGAAAATGGATGTTGCGGGCGTATTTGTCGAGCAGACCTTCGAGTTCGCGCCAATGATCGATCTGGATGATGGGCGATTTCTCGAGCAGCGGCTCGCGGCCGAGCCGATTGGCGACTACCAAGCAACCGGCGCGTAAGCCTTCGAATGCCCGATAGGTTTCCGCCACCGAGCCGCGCGGCGCCACGCAGATTCGGCTGTGACTCATCTTGTCGGAGTAATCCGCGTATCCCGCGCTCGCGGTCGCGTCGGCGCTTTGAATCTTTCCGAGGTCTATGTTCCATTTGCCCGTGGCATCCAAACGTTGCAGTTCGTGCCAGAGCTGTTCCCGTGCGACGAATTTGGACGTCGAGGTCCAGTGACGGTAGTCGCTGCGGCGGATAGCATGCTTGATCTGCCCGGCGAAAAAGCAGTCGAGGGGCCGTTCGGCCATGGGCACCTGGGGCCGTTCTTCCTGACTGTGATAACCCAGCGGCAGTGTGATGAGGTAGGGGTCCGGCCTGACCTGTCGACCCATCTCGGGCGGCGGCTGCCGTTGTGCTCTCAGGGCCTTCAGATGGGTATACCAATCGCGCGCGTATTCGAACAGCAGCAGAGCTTCGAGGTGCGCCATCCGCCGATGCAGCCGAAAATTCAACAGCGGGCGCGAGGTCAGGTTGCGAATGGTGGCGCGAACGTGACGTCCATAGACCGGAACCTTGCAACGCTCCTCCTGCAGCAATACCGCTACCACGTGAGGCCCGTACTCGGGCAACCGATACGCATCCTTGGTAAAATGAAAATGCAGTCCGCTCGCGTGGATTTCCGGCAGCGCAGCCTGCAACACATCGTAAGCGTAGCGCAGATCGGGCGTCACGCTCGAATCCCATTCGGGGTACGGCAACGGCCGCACGACTCCGCCGTTGTAGCTACCGTCGAGAAAATACCGATGCGCGGCCGACGTCGTCACGGGCGCACGAGTTTCAACGTGGTGGTAAGTGCACCGGCCGCACTCTGGCAAGTCAGCACGAGCTCCGATCCGTCCGCGTGCGAGGCGCCGAGTGTCTGCGTGCCCTGAGCCGGGAGCATTCCGCTCCATGCACCGCTCGCAACGCAGTTGCTGGTCTGTTTGGAATCCCACGTGGCGACGGTGGACCCCGCATCGGAGGATATTTTCAACGTCAGCTCCGCCGTCCCCTTCTGGGCCTTCGCCATTTCGGACCGGTCGCCTTTGATGGAATACGTCAATCCCGCGTCGGTTCCTTGGCCTGCTATGGCGGGCAACGGACTGGCCTCAGGTCCTTTCCACTGATTGAATTCAGCCCTCACATTCTTGAACACGATGTTCTGGTTGGCCTGATTGCCCGCATCGCCGATGGGTTTGCGCAAGGATATGGGTGCGGAGTCTTTGAGGACGATGTTCTCGAATCTCAGGTTATGGTACGGGCTGCTGGGAAAGCGCCAACCGGGAAAGGTATCGTTCAAAAAATTGGAGTCGTAAGTGGCGTTGACGTTCGAGACGGTCATGTTGTCGGCGGCCAAGACGTCCATGAATCCGTCCGGACGAGTGGTCGTGTAGGTGTCGACGCTGCAATCGACGCAGCCGAGCTTCAACGACAGGGCATAACCGCTGACGGAGTCGCTACCGCCTTTGTCGCGCGGAGTGCCGACGCGCGGTCCATCATCCACGACGTTCTTGATTTGCACGTTCTTGTTGAATAATTCCGGATCGCCGGTCGGTACATAGCTGAAATAGAAAAGATGCGGCGGTGCGAACCATTTTCCGACGCCGCCAATGGTGCCGCCCTGTGCGTCTTGTAGATCTCCGTACCGATGCGACCGTATGTTCTCGAAGACGGCGTTGCGTATGCCGCCGACCCAACCCATGTAGGTACCGTCCAATTCGATGTTGGCGAATGTCAGATCGTGGGGCACCGCGAAGTACTGAGCGGAGAAGGGGGATGTAGCGGTGACCTTCGCATTCCTCTTGACGTTCGGCGTCAAGGAAAAGGCAACCGGAATGAAGCGCTCGCCATTGGCGCCCTTCGGCACGTACAGCTTCATGCCGGTCACGCGGACGTTCGACGTGTCGCCGGTCAAGAAGAACACCGCACAGGAGTTGGTGGCGGTATTCCATTTTGCGTTGACGTTGCCCTGGCTCTTGTCGAAGACGATACCTCGATTGGCGGCCAGCCACGGCGTCAGCGCCAAGTCGTTGAACGCATTGGGCGGCAGGGAACCGTTCAATTGCTGACCGTTTTTAACGTAACCCCCGACCTTAGGATTGACGGGAAGGCTCGCGTCGTATTCGACGTTCCAGTCGGCGAAGGTCACGTCGTTGGAGTCCGCGATCACGAACGCCGGAATGAATACGTTGTCGACGAAGAACTTGCCGGTACCGGTGAACACCACCGTGGTTCCGTCATCGACGAAGATCGGACGCGCGATATCCATACCAATTTTCAGGCGTACCGGACAATCCACCACCAGGGTAAATGCTGCATGTCGGGCGGCGGCGAACGCGCGCGCCGCACCGTCGCTGTCGTCCGCCGTTCCGTCGCATTTCGTCCAGCCACGTATCGATTTCTTGACGTCCGTTCCGGAGCCCAGCGCGTCGCTCTTGGACGGAAAACCTACTGCGAGCGTCATCATCATGAGAAGACACAAGATCAAGTTCGTTGTTTTCGGCAATTTCAACTCCTCGAATGATGGTCGAATCCGCTCGGCACTCAATGTGCCGTGCGTGTCACACCATGAACATTATGCAGTTTGCTTCACGCCAATGCTGCATTAAGTCGCATGCGTGCATTGCCGTGACGGTGGCACGGGCGAAAGCTCACGATTTAGCGAATAAAAACAAAATAAGTTGCATGGCGGTACTGCACCACCGACGTCGCCGTCTGCGCCGAATCGGCAAAACATCAGCCGCCGAGTGTGTCAGTTGAGCACTCCGTCGCACTAGCAACGATTGCAAACGGCGAAGCGTGCGGCAGGTCACTACGTTGCACGGGCCATGTCGCGGAAGTAGGACAGATTGTTGGGTCATGACCGCGCCCGTAGCCTCCAACCCGTCGACCATAGGTAGGAGTAGCGCGATGAACCATATGCTGAAACGAATCGTTAACCGGACTGCGCAAAGGACGTTGCTCGCGCTTGGCGCCTCAACGCTGCTGGCTTGCTCTCTCAGTGGTTGCGATTCTGCAAGCGGCTCCACCGCGCAATCATCAACGGCCGCGAGCGCGAAGAGCACGCCCACGACGGCGACCGCGGCCACCGGCCTGATCGCACGCACTTCATCGACCGCTGAAACTTCCACCACCGAGGTCAGTTCCACGCCGGCCATCGCTACCACCGCAGCAACCGTCGTGGCAACGTCGGTCACCTCGAGCATGGCGCCCGCTACCACGGCGGTTGCCAGCTCGGCAGCGCCCACGACGGTGGCATCCCCGGTCGCCGCATCGACGTCCGCCAAAGCCTCGACGACGACGACGGCGGCGCCGGTCGCCACCACGGCGGCGAGTTCGTCGGCTAAATCCACGGCGACGACGGCGGCTCCGGTCGCCACGCCGGTGGCGAGTTCCCCGAGCAAAACCACGACGCCCCCCGTGTCGACCACGCCGGTGGCGACTCCGCCGAGTACGGTCACCACGGCCCCCGTATCCTCCACGCCGGTGGCGACTCCGCCGAGCTCTACGTCGAGCACGGTCATTGGCAAGTCCATCAGCGCGTGGACCACGTGTGATGGCATCACGGACGATTCGGCCGGCCTCGCGCGCGCCTTCGCAGCGGCAAAGAATTCAGCATTCACGTTGCTGATCGACTGTCCGGTCCGCCTGAAAATCGGCATGGACATGGGACATACCATCTTCATCGACAACGGCACCACGGTGGTGTTCACCGGCGCCGGCAAGTTCACGATCGACAACACCTTCATTCCGGCTTTCGTCATCGCGAATTCGAGCAACATCACGCTCACCGACTGGAACGTCGAGTACGACGCCAGCCTGCCGGTGAATAACAACGTCGGCGGCTACCAGGAGAACGGTGTGTTCTTCAAACAAGGCAACACGCAGCCGGCCAACGCCTTCAACGATCTGCGCCTGACCTCGTGGCTCGCCGCCAACCGCGGTATCGTTTTCGATTCCCAGCACGGCGTGAACTCTCGTTGGAGTGGGTCGACGAACGCCTGCGCGGTCTTCTACATCACCGGCGACTCGTCCAACCTGACCGTGACCGGCATGAACATTTATGCGCCGGCCGGTGCGACGGGGAGTCAGTTGATACCGGTGGTGTTTTCGCTCAACGCAAACTACAAGAGCAATCAAACGTTGACGACGTCGATGCCGTACTCGAGCCAATTCATGGCGCTGCCGCACAATTTGACGTTCTCCAATATCTCCATCGACGGAAGTTACATGGGTTGGGTCGGCAATGCGCATGACGTGACGATGAACGCCATCACCTCGCATCGCTACGGCGATCTGCAGGACGCCAACGGCGCCACCGTGGGCGGAGTCGGCAAATGGTTTGCGCCGCCGCATCTTTTCTATTGGAGCTATTCGGACGCCACCGATCCGGCCTTGGTCAACAACAACATTCAGATCGAGAATGTCGTCGATGATGGGCCGCGGCTCGGTACGGCACGCGACAAAGGTGGCTCGGATTCGATCAGCGGCTATGCTCTGTCGCTCAAAATCGCCTGCACGAATTGCACGGTCGATACCTACAAGTCGACCCGGCCGGACGGGTTCTTGGATGTACTCGCCTCGTCGGGGTTGACGATTTCGAATGCGACGGCCACGTACGATTCGAGTTTCATCAACAATCTCTTTCCGGGCTGGAGATTTCCGAGTGCCGCTTACAGCAATGTCACGTTCAAGAACATCCAGTTGACCGACCTGGCTGCCGTGACGATGGCCATGCCGATCGGGAATGCAACCCAGACCAACCAAAACCTCACGTTCTCCAATGTTCAAGTGACCATGAATTCGTGGGGTGGTCAGGGCCTGCCGCTGCCGTCGGTGTACGGCAACGGCAATACCGTGTCCTTGGTGTATTCGCTGGCGAAGACGACGGCGCAGATCGTCCGTTTACAAACGCCGAACGTGGAGACCACCATTCAAGCGACGCCGACGACGTTGAAAGTGGGCGGCGCGACGACATTGGTATGGTCGGCAAGACAGGCCGAGAGCTGCACGCCGAGCGGTGCCTGGTCGGGAATCTCCGGAATGGAAGGCACCCGCATCATCAGCCCGCCGGCTGCCGGCACTTACACTTACACGCTGACGTGCGCCAACGGCGCCAACACATCGACCGCTGCGGTGCAAGTCGTGGTGACCCAATAACCTCGACGCATAGCTTCCTCGCAGGGGCCAGCCCAGCGTAGACTAAGTCGTTTTAGGCCTAAGGTGTTCAAGGTTGCATTACGTTAATACGATGACGCGGGCGGCACGGGCTGTGGCTCGCTCGGCGGCGATAGGTTGGATGGGTTCGGTGATCGCCAGCGGGACGGCACTGGCGTCTGCGAGTCCTCCCCC
>CAZZXZ010000089.1:0-5526 GCA_964658135.1 uncultured Acetobacteraceae bacterium
TGGGCGGCACCATCAAGATCATCACCAATCAACCCAAGCTCGGTGTGTTCGAAGGCTCGGTGCAGGGCACCGGCTCGTATACCGATGGCGGCAGCGGTAATTATGGCGGCAACCTGATGCTGAACATCCCGCTCGGCGAGGTGTTCGCCGTGCGCGTGGTGTTGAGCGATTTGTATCGCAGTGGCTGGATCGACAACCGAACCGTCAGTCCCTTCCCCGTGAATCTCGCCAGCAAGACGCGCGCCGACGTCGAGTCCATGCCCGCGACCAGCGAGTATCACGATGCCAACGACGAACGCCTGTCGAGCGGCCGCGTCAGCCTGCTGTACAAGCCCGACGACAATCTCTCGGTGCTGGTCTCTGCGCTCAGACAACACCTGCACCTGGGCGGCTACGATCTCATCGACGGCAGCCCCACCAACGAATTCCCCAGCCGCGTCACCGATGCGCATTACGAAGCGTTTCCGCTGCGCGAAGGGGTGCAGGACGATGTTTCCATCTTCGGCCTCACGGTCAACGCCAATTTAGGCTTCGCAGACCTCACCAGCGCCAGCGCCTACTGGGAACGTATCGGCGTGCAGACCCAGGACGCCTCCGAATCCATCTACTATTCGAATCAAGGCGGCACGCCGTTCGTACCGGTGCCCTACACCGAACGCGATCCCTCCCGCCAGTTCAGCCAGGAAGTTCGCTTGAGCTCGCACGACAGCGGCGGCCTGCACTGGGTCGGCGGCGTATTCTTCAGCAAGCTGCACTCCATTTGGAACGAAATCAGCTCCAGCACCGCCAACGTGACCCCGGCCGTACCGGACGGCGCCTACTTCATTTCATTCAACCCGTACTTCGTCAAACAAACCGCGCTGTTCGCCGACGGCTCGTACAAACTTACCGACCAGTGGAAACTATCGGCCGGCGTGCGCTGGTACACCTACAAGAGCGAACAGGACGAATACTCCTGGGGTTATGACGGCCCCACCGCGACGCCTCCCGCCGCCTCGCAGATCACCAAGGCCGCAAATCGCGGTTTCAATCCGCGCGTGAATCTCTCGTATACACCCACCGACGACCTCACCGTGTACACGACGGTGTCCAAGGGCTTTCGTCCGGGCGGTGCGAATCAGGTTCTGCCACCCCCGACCTCACCCCCCTTCTGCTCGGCGGGTGCCTTGCAGTTCGGACCGGATTCAGCGTGGAACTACGAGCTCGGCGAAAAGGCCAAGCTGTTCGGCAACTGGCTCACGGTGAACAGCGACGTTTATTACATCAAGTGGACCGGCATACAGCAGGTGCTCACGCTGCCCTGTGGCTACCAGTACTACAACAATGCCGGCGACGGCCGCGCCTTCGGACCCGAACTGGAGATCAATGCCAAGCTCTCCGATAACTGGAGCGCGTCGCTCAACGGCGCGTGGACCGATTCGAAAATCACGCATCCCAATGCGTCTTATACCGCGTTTCTGACCAGCGTCGCGTTCGAGCCCGACGGCGTCACCCGCCCTTGCGCCACCGCCGCGGGCTGCACCGCGCCCATCATGAACGTGCCCAAGGATACCGCCAGCGCGTCGCTCACGTATGCGACCACCGTCCTGTCGGATTACCAGTTGTCGGCCCGCGTCGCCGACGTGTTCGTCGGCTCATCCTATGACGTCGCCTATTACTACGGCTACAAGCTCCCCGCTTACAGCCTGGTCGATGCGCGGGTGACGCTCGCACACGGCGACTGGTCCACCAATGTGTTCGTCGACAATCTCACCAACAAGGTTGCGCTGATGACCGCGAACAACACGAGTTTTCAGTTCAACATCCCACAGCTGGTGCGCTATTCCACCAACCAACCCCGCACGGTGGGGGTCCAGGTCAATTACAAATTCTGACGATGGAAACGCGGCTCTGACGGTGGAACCGCGGCGACCATCCCTCCGCTCGCCGGGTTACTTGCCGCGGCGCCGAGGCCTCGCTCACTCCGGCGCCAAGGCGCCCAGCGACTCGGGCAATATCTGCCCGCCATCGACGATCAAGGTTTGACCCGTGATGTAGCCCGCCTCCTCGCTGGCGAAGAATAGCGTTGCATTCGCGATGTCCGTCACGCTGCCCAGGCGGCGCAGCGGTACCGCAGCCGTCATCGTACGCAGGTAGTCTTCGCCCAGCTCCGCCAACCCCTCGGTGGCGATATTGCCCGGCAATACCGCGTTGACCGTAATTCCAAAGGGCGCGAGTTCGAGGGCCGCCGTGCGCATGAAACCCAACTGCCCCGCTTTGCTGGCCGCATAATGCGACCAACCCGGGCATCCCGTCACCGGTCCCGTGATGGACGATGTCACCACGATGCGTCCGCCGCTGGCGCGTTTGAGAGCCGGCAGACAGGCCGACACCGCGAGGAAGGTACCTTTCAAATTGGTGTCGAGCACCGTATCGAAGTCGCCCTCGGTCATGCTGGCCAACGGACTCGCCGGAAAGATTCCCGCGTTGGCGCACAGAATGTCGATGCCGCCGAACTGCTCGACCGCGAGCCGCGCCATGGTCTGCATATCCGCCTGCCGCGTCACATCGGCCGCGACGCCGTACGCACGACCGCCCGCCGCCACGATCTCCTCGACAACGCGCACTGCATCCGCAAGCTGCCGCGACACGACCACCACCCGGCAACCCGCCGCACCGAACCGCAGCGCGATGCCGCGGCCGATGCCCCTGCTCGCCCCCGTCACGATGACGACGCGCCCTTCGAGAGATCTCAACATGCACCGAGCTCCTGTATTTCACCGGTGTCTTGTGATGAGGCCCCAGGCGATCAACACCCAGACCACCACTCCATAGGGCCATAGATTATTGGGAAACTCCGGCACCGGATACACGGTGCGGTAGACCACCCACAGCAGCAGGATCGGTCCCAGCGCGCAAAGGCTCGACCACGCCACCCGCTGCTCGCGCCAGGCTTCCACCGATTCGGCCGCACCGACGCCGATGTAGACCCCGATGAGCGCCAGCACGCCGATGGTGCTGGTGTATCCATAGTAATTGCCGGGGCCGACGAAGGGCGCCCACAGCGCAAAAGCCACCAGGCTCGCGATTGCCGATACCGCGACGGCGGTCGCCGGCGTCCCGTGCACCGCATGCACCACACCCAAGCGCGCCGCGAGACCGCCGCGGCCGAGGGCGAACAGCACCCGGCCGGCGGCCGCCAAAGGTCCGAGAACGCCGGTGAAGCAACTGACGGCGGCGGCCACGTCGAGCGCGATGGCCCACCCCGGCGAGGCATAACGCAGCGCCAGATCGTTGAGCGGCGCCGCGGACTTGCCCAAGGCCCCGATTCCCTGCGGCCCGAAGCCGATGACTTCGCAGTACGCCACGAAGGTGAAAAACACGCCCGACGCGATCACCGTCGATAACAGCGCGATCGGAATATTGCGCCGCGGATCGTGAGTCTCCTCGCCCAACGTAGCCGCCCCCTCGAAGCCGGCGAAGGACAAAATACAGAACACCATTGCGAAGCCCAAACCCGACCAGCCCCCGAAGGTCGCGGCCGGCTGAAAACTCGCCGCGCTCACGCGCATGCCGGGACGAACCTGCAGCAGAATGCGCGCGCACAACACCAGGATGCCGGCCATCGCCGCCACCTCCAGCGCCAGCATCAGCCGGCCGGCCAGCCGCATGTCGCGAAACGCCAACCACCAGGCCAGCAACAACGCGCCGCCGCCGACCACCAGCCATCCCGAGCCCATGTCGATGTCGAGGCCCTGCAACGCCGCCGCGGTGAAGCTACCCACCAAGGCGGCCTGGCCGGTGGCGAAGCCCACATAGGTGAGCAGCAAACTCCAACCCGCGATGAAACCCATCCGGGTGCCGAAGGTGTGCGCGACGTAGGCATAGGCCGAACCCGTGTGGGCCACACGGCGACCGAACGCCATGAAGGACAGCGCGATCAACAGCATCGCCAGCGTGCCGATGACGAAGGCCAGCGGTGCCGCGGCTCCCGCCGCCTGCACCACCAAGGTGATGTTGAATGCCGCCGTGACCGTGGGACAGATGATGGATACCGACAGGCCGATGGCCTCAGGCAGACTCAGGCGTCGCGCGAGGTGGGGCATTCGCGCGTGAGCTCTTGCAGCAATGTCTGCGTGGTGATCTGTCGGCAGTAGCCGCGATTATTGCGCAGCGACCAATCATGCCGCTCCGTCGATAACGTGACGCAGGCATCGGTGGGCACGGTCACCAGATAGCCTAAGTCACAGGCGTCGCGCACCGCCGAATCGACGCATTGATCGGTGAGGCATCCGGCGATGATGAGATACCGGGTCCCGAGATTGCGCAGCACGTAGTCGATGTTGGTGGAGATGAACACCGATGAGGACGTCTTCGGAAACACGATTTCATCGCCCGAGGGCGCGAGTGCATCCACCACCCGTGCATCCGCGGAACCCTTCGGCACATTGAATCCCGTGATCTTGTAATCGAGCGAGCGGTCGCGGCCGTCGACGGTGAGGCTCTCGATGACGGTATAGAGCACCTCGATCTTCGCTGCGCGGCAGGCGCGTTGCACGCGCACCATGTTCGGCAGCGCGTGTTCCTCGAAGGACCGGAAGAAGTCGCCGAAGCGGCGCTCCCGTTCGGCCGCATCCAGGTGCGCATATTCGCCGCCGTGTCGCGTGCAATTGTAGTTCTGCACGTCGACGAACAGCAGCGCCGTGTGGCGCGGGTCGACGGGTACTTCGCGACTCAAGGGCTGCTGCATCTCAATACACCTCGGCATAACGACGACAAATCTCCGCTTCCTCGAGGCCGTCCAAGCCGGTGATTTCGGCCCGCTTGAACGCGACGTAGGCGGCATGCAAATCAGGCCCCAGCCAGGCGGCGAGCGCCGTGCTGGCTTCCAGCAAGGACAGCGCCGCTCCCAGGCTATCCGGCAAGGGTCCGGGCGGCGTCGCGGCCATGTCGCGTTGTTGCCGGATCCCGTCGAGACCCGCCTGCACGAGCACCGCCAGCGCGAGGTACGGACTGGCCGTGGCATCCGCGACCCGAAACTCAAGATTACATTGGCGCGCGCGCTGCGCGGGATCGCCGCCCGTCACCGGACAAATGCGCAGCGCCGCACCGCGGTCCAAGACCCCCGCATCGGCGCGCGCCGGCGCCCAGCCATTGGGACGCAGCCGATAGTACGAAGGCAGCGACGGTGCGGTCACCGCGCACAACGCGGGTAGATGATGCAGCACGCCCGCGATGAACCGGCGCCCCCATGGCGACACTTGCCAGAGCTGCTCGGCGTCGTACAGCACGGGCCGACCGTCCTGGTCCTGAAAGCTGAAATGGATATGCGTGCCGTTGCTCACGCCGTTCGGCTGCGGCATCGGCGTGAAACTCACGCGCTCACCGAACCGAAACGCCACCGCGCGCGTCATCTCGCGCGTGATCACCGCCTCATCGGCGGCGCGCAGCCCGAGCGCCGGCGCCACCGTGACCTCGAATTGCTGTGCTCCATACTCCGCCAGGAAGGAATCCGGAACCACGCCCGCCAGCCGCAGCGCGGCCAAT
>CAZZXZ010000089.1:5536-14238 GCA_964658135.1 uncultured Acetobacteraceae bacterium
AAGGTCTCGCCGAACTGCCCTTGACGACGATAGGCATCGAGTTCGTAGGGCTGCGCCGGGTGTGCGGGTACGCCGCTGTAGATGAATTCCTGCTCGAAGGCTGCCAGAAGCGTCAAGCCCGTCTCGGCCGTCAATGCCTCGAGCGCCCGCCGCAGCACGTGGCGCGGACAGAAATTCCAGGCCAACCCGTCGAGCGTCGCCAGGTCGCCGAGAAAAAAGTATTCGCCGGCGCCGCCCTCGAATGGCACCGACACGCGGGTGGTCGGGTCGGGCATCAACAGCACCTCGCCCCGCGTGCCGAACGGTGTTACCTGGACGGGACCGAAGGCCGACAGAAACAGGTTGGTCGGCGCAATGGCCACGCCGCGCTCCAGCCGTGCCGCAAGATCGGCCTGCGGAAAACTCTTGCCGCGAAAATGTCCGGACAGATCGCTGGTGCCGACGAAGACGATCTGTTCACGCGGCATCAACGAAAGGGCGCGTCGATCTGCAACTCGAGCGCCACCGCATGCCGATTGGTTTCATTCGCAAGACCGACGATGGCCACCAACTCGGCATGCTGTTCCGGCGTCAGACCCTTTTTGCGGGCCGCGGCCCCATGCGAGGCGATACAGTAATGACAGCCGTTGGTCACGCTCACCGCCAAGTAGATCAGTTCCTTGGTGAGCGGATCGAGCGCGCCGGGCCCCATCACTTCTTTGGCATTGGCCCACATGCGCCGCAGACTCGGCGGATGATGCGCCAACACCTTCCAGTAGTTGTTGACCCAATCGGTGTTGCGGGTGGCCATGATGTCGTCGTACACGGCGCGGACCTCCGCCGACGCCTCCGCATACTCGATCGGCAGCTGAGCGGAACTCACGGCACCACCGCGATCACGCGAGCCGGGAAACCCGAGCCCTGTTCGACCTTGGGAAACGTCACCCACACCAGCGCGCCCGCCTCCGGCACCTGATCCAGGTTGGCCAGCAGTTCGATCTGGTAATGATCGAGCCCGAGAATGTAGGACTCCAGCGAATAATCGTCCTTGGTGGTCGCGATCCCGGGGTCCGTGTCGGTGGTCTCGTGCCCGGAGGCGGTGATGCGGCGCTGTTCGTAGAGAAGCTGCAGCACCGCCTTGCTCCAGCCGGGATAGTGATTCACGCCGGCGGCGTCTCGATTCGCCAAGGCGTCGTTGCTCGGCCAGCGCCTCGACCAATCCGTGCGCATCGCCACGAAGGCCCCGGCCGGCACCGGCCCATGGCGCCGCTCCCAGGCCGTCACGTCGTCCACGGTGATGACGTAGTCGGGGTTGCCCGCCACCTTGTCGTGCACGTCGATGACCACCAGCGGCATCAGCATGTCCTTCGGCTCGATCTGATCGACGGTGTGCAGGCCGGTGTGGAAGTGCGCCGGCGGATCGACGTGCGTGCCCCACTGCCCGATGTGGCAGTACTCGTTGATTTGAAACCCGTCTTTCGCGACGGTGTACAACGTCTTCACCCGCTCGTTCGGTGCGCCCTTCCAATGCGGGATGCCCGGTGCGAAGGCATGCGTGAGATCGACGAAGCGATGCGATTGAATCACGGCCAAGGCCTCGCTCAGCGACGCCTGCGACGGCTCGTCGGCATGCGCGGCGAGCGACGCGAGCATCGAGGCGACCACCGCTGTAACCACCGCTGTGGCGCCCCACCACCCAGTAATACGACCCCGCCACTCGCCACGCATACCCGCTCCCGACTAAGAATGAGATTTTTTCGAGATTAGCATACGGTCACGCCGTCGATGGGCGCTCTATACTCGCCGCTCCACTCGACTCTGCAACGCCACCGGAACCATCCACCCATGTCGCTCGAACAATCCGGCTACCAGGACCAATTGCGCCGAGCGCTCACCACCCGCGACCTCGTCATCTACGGCATGATTTTCATGGTGCCGATTGCGCCCTATTCCGTGTTCGGCTTCGTATGGAACGATGCCAAGGGCATGGTCCCGCTGGCCTATCTGATCGGATTGGTGGGCATGTTTTTCACGGCCATGAGTTATGCGGCGATGTCGCGCGCATTTCCGGCGGCAGGCTCGGTGTACACCTATGCGCAGCGCGGATTGCACGATGCCGCCGGCTTCTTGTCGGGCTGGTTGGTCCTGCTCGACTACATTCTGATACCCGGCCTGCTCTACCTGTTCAGCGCCGTGGCGCTGCGGCCGCTGTTCCCGCTGGTGCCCGAATGGGCGTGGGTGCTCGGCTTCATCGCCTTCAACGCCTGTGTGAACTTGATCGGCATCGAATTCACGGCACGCGTCAACCGGTACCTCCTGGTACTGGAGTTGGCGACGCTCGCCGTATTCGTGGTGCTCGGACTATGGGCGCTCTACGGCGGCCAGGGAGCCGGCGGTTTGACGTTGCGGCCCGTGTACGACCCCCAGGTCTTCTCGTTGGCTACGGTGACCGGCGCCACGTCGATTGCCGTGCTGTCCTTTCTCGGCTTCGACGGCATATCCACGCTCGCCGAGGAAAGCCGCGGCGGTCGCGACTCGGTGGCCCGCGCCACCTTGGCCTCGCTGCTGCTGGTGGGTGCCTTGTTCATGCTGCAGACCTGGATCGCCAGCGATCTCGCTCGCGGCATGCGCTTCTCATCGCCGGAGACCGCCTTCTACGACATCGCGCAGCGCGCCGGCGGCCCGTGGCTGCGTCTCGTCACCATCGGCGCCGTGGTGCTGGCAAATGCGATCGCCAACGCGATCGCCGCGCAGGCCGCCGTGTCGCGCATTCTGTTCGCCATGGCCCGGGACGGTAAGCTGCCTGCCGTGCTGGCAACGATTCACCCCCGCTTCAAGACCCCGTACGTCAGCACCCTGGTCGTGGCCTGCGTCTCTCTGCTGATCGGACTCCTGTTCGCGCGGCGCGTCGACGACCTCAGCCGCATCGTCAATTTCGGCGCGCTGTGCGCGTTCCTCTTGTTGCATCTGTCGGTGATCAACCATCATTTTCTGCGCGGCCGCAGCGGCGCCTGGTTGAGGCATTTGCTGTTTCCGCTGGCGGGCGCCTTGGTCATCGCCTACGTACTTTACGAAATGGACCGCTCGGCGAAAATCCTCGGCGCCTGCTGGATCGGCATCGGCGCCGTTTACTACACGGTGCTGACGTTCGTGCAAAAAAAGCCCGTCGTCATCGAGACCTAAGCGTGGCGACGGCCGTAATTGACGTTCGTTGAATAGAGTGGGGGATGTTGCGATGTTAGAAGAAGGCGGCTGGGCGATAGTGACGGGCGCGTCGAGCGGACTGGGTGCCGAATTCGCGGCGCTGCTTGCCTTACAAAAAGTCAACCTCGTTCTAACCGCCCGGTCGGAGCCGAAATTGGAGGCACTCGCCCGTCGGCTTCGTAGAGAGTGCTGCATCGAGGTGATTGTCGAGCCGTTGGATCTCGGCTTGACGGGAAGCGCCGTCGTCCTGCAGGAACGTTTGGATAAACGGGGGGTACAGCCGGACGTGTTGATCAACAATGCGGGGTTCGGGCTTTACGAGCGATTCATGGACCACGATCCCGAGCGCTTGCGCGCCATGCTTCAGGTGGACATCGTAAGCGTCGTCGAACTCAGTCAAATCTTCGGCCGGCGCATGATGTCCCGGGGTCACGGTTATATTCTGATGGTTTCAAGCATAGCCGCTTACCAGCCTGTCCCGTTTCTGGCGGCCTACGCGGGCGCCAAGGCTTTCCTGGTGTCGTTCGGCGAAGCACTGCACGTTGAGCTGGCTCCAACGGTGACCGTCACGGTCCTTTCTCCAGGTTTGATGGATACGGGCTTCAACGAGGTATCCGGGTACGAGACCCCCAAGGCCTTGGAAGCCATGAAACTTGCGCCGGCCGAGGTAGCACGAATGGGGCTCGATGCGTTGTTTGCAGGAAAGTCGGGCGTCATCGCCGGCCGCTTGAATAAGCTCATGGCTTTCAGCAGCCGCCTGTTGCCCCGACACGTGTCCGCAAAAGCCGCCATGCCGAGGGGTCAAATGGTATGACGGAAAACCCGTGGCGCGAGACACTTATGTCCTTAAATTAAACATCAAGGAGTGGCTGCGGATAATTTACCCGCAATTGATAGGTCCGCCTGACTAGACTAGACTAAGGAAATAACGAAGAGGACCTTTCGATGACCGTCGTCAACATTTATGATGCGAAGACCCGGCTTTCCAAGCTCGTCGAGGAAGCGGCGGCCGGTAATGACGTGGTGATTGCGCGCGGCGGAAAACCGGTAGCTCGACTTACCAGGCTGAGTCCGTCCAAGCGCAAACTGAAATTTGGAGTCCTCAAAGGCAAGATCAAGATTTCGTCGGATTTCGATGCGCCGCTGGCGGGCGACGTCTTAGGACAATTTGAGGGGCCGTGATGCGCCTGCTCCTCGATACCCACGTTTTTCTGTGGGCTGTTACGGCCAACCGACGATTGAACCCAGCTAAGCGCGCATTTCTCTCGCGGGCCGACGTCGTCTATGTGTCCGCTGCTTCAGTCTGGGAAATCGCCATCAAGGCACTATTGGGGAAGATCGAGGCCGACGCATCTTCTCTCGTTGAAGCGATTGCCAACAGCGGCTTCCAAGAGTTGCCGGTGTGCGCGCACCATGCGGCCGCGGTAGCCAAGTTACCGTTGCATCACACCGATCCCTTCGACCGCCTCTTGTTGGCGCAAGCCTTTTTGGAGCCCCTGCGGTTCGTGACCGCCGATTCAGCGCTTGTCGCGTACGGAGGCGCGATAGAGCTGATATAGGCGTCAACGTCTCGATGGCTTTGGCACTGGGTCGACACGGGCTTAATCCGACGAACAGCGACACCCAGAAAAATGCTCGTCGTCAAGCGGCGGTGCCGAGGCTTGCCTGCGCTCGAATCGGGGCTTCATGTAAACTACGCGACGAATGAGCACAACATGGATGATCCGCTTGTCAGCCGCGACCCTAAAGTCGTGAGCGCCGCGCTCTGCTGGACGAGTCGGCCCCCGGCAGGCTGCGCCGATCCCTGAGACCATCACGATCGATTTGCCTTGCCACTTGCATCGACGATGCCTGATTTGACCAGGAAACGGCATAGTGTCCCAACTTACATACTGCGTAACTCATGAAGCTCCACTGGTGCCCGATCACCTTGCCGACTACATCGTTGGGATCGGGGATCATCGTCCCGAACGCGGAGCACACATTTCGAAGTTGGATGCCTATTGGGACCGCATGCGGCCATTGTCATACGGCGCCGCGGGCAATTACGCCATTCCTCGAGCCATCGACGCCACGGGCAGCGCTGATCTGACCGGAATATTTTCGCACCGGAAAATGATTGTGCGCACCAAGATAGGCACACCTTCAGATGCTTTTTTTTGGCATGAAGTCAGCATCGACGATGCCAAACGGCTGCCTCGACAGGAGATCGAGCCCCGCCCAGGTTTCGAGTTTTTGATCGGTCGTCCGCTCAACTTCACTTGCGGCGTGCTCGATCACTACATCCAGTCGCATCGCGGTATCGACATTTTCGAGTACGTTTCCATGGCCGTCGAAATCGGAATACTGACGCTCGATCAGGCTCAAGAGTTCGGCAGGGAGAAAATTTTCATCCCGGGCGGTTGCGAGCTTGGCATTTACCCCACCGCTTGGGTTCGGCCGATGCTCGAAAAGCTGGCGATTTTGGGGCGCGAATTCGTCACTCGCTGCGCGGCGCGTATACGAACTTATGATAATTATCAAGTGCGCGTCGTGGGGTTTCTTGCTGAACGGCTGGGCTCGTTCTTTTTGCTGAACGAACTCAGGAAACGATTTCCCGCGGGAGTTCCAGCGGAGTTATGCGGCACGCTCTGTGTAATCGTCCCTCCCGGCGGTTCATACGAATGCGCAACCGTATGACAGTGCGTTCATCGATCGAGGAACGCATAGTGGTAACGTGTATGAAGCTGGTGTCGCGTATTTGAATCGCTTGCGCGTGCGGTCCGCAGCCAAGACATGGACAATAGGTTCGCGTGACCACTAGCCCGTCCACTAAAGATCCTGCCGGCGCCCCCGGGCAGGAACACACCCCGATGATGCAGCAATACCTGCGCATCAAGGCGCAACATCCGGGCGTGTTGCTGTTCTATCGGATGGGCGATTTCTACGAGATGTTCTACGACGATGCGCGCCGCGCCGCGCGGCTGCTCGACATCGCGCTGACCCAGCGCGGTGCATCGGCCGGCGCACCGATTCCGATGGCGGGCGTCCCGGCGGTCACGCTCGATACCTACCTCGCGCGACTCGTGCGCCAAGGCGAGTCGGTGGCGATCTGCGAGCAGCGCGGCGAGCCCGGCAGGACCAAAGGTCCGATGGAGCGCGAGGTCGTGCGCATCGTGACGCCCGGCACGGTGACGGACGAGGCGCTGCTCGACGAGCGGCGCGACACGTTATTGGCGAGCGTATGCGGCACCGATGACCGCTTCGGGCTGGCTTGGCTCGACCTGTCGGCGGGCCGTTTCAGCCTCATGGAGCTGTCGGGACTGGCCGCGCTGGAGGCGGAAATCGAGCGGCTGCGGCCGGCCGAGATCTTGTTTCCCGATGCCGCGGGGTTTGCGCAGGCGCCGCTGATTACGCAGTCGGATCGGGCATGGCGCGCGCGCGTACCCTGGCATTTCGACACCGAATCGGCGACGCGCGCGCTCGCCGAGCAATTTCTCACGCGCGATCTGGCCGGCTTCGGCTGCGCCGACAAACCGGTGGGCATCGCGGCGGCCGGCGCCCTGCTCGCCTACGTGCGCGAGACGCAGAAGTCGGCGCTGCCGCATCTGTTGTCGATCACCACGGAAGAGCGCGATGCGGCGCTCATCATGGATCCGGCGACGCGTCGCAATCTGGAACTCGACGAGAGTCTTGCGGGCAAGCCGGAACTCACGCTTGCCGGCGTATTCGATCGCACCGCCACCGCGATGGGCGGCCGCTTGCTGCGACGCTGGTTGCATCGGCCTCTGCGTGACCATCCGACCCTGCGCATTCGATACCACGCGGTGCGCACGCTCATCGAGGCCGCGCGCTACGTCGCTCTCACGGACGTCTTGCGCGCGATCGGCGATCTCGAGCGCATCCTCGCGCGGGTTGCGTTGCGTTCGGCACGGCCGCGCGATCTGACGCAGCTACGCGCGGCCTTGGCTGCGTTGCCCGCCGTGCACCAAGGCCTGCAAGAGACCTTGGAGCAGACTTCTTCGCCGCTGCTGGAACGGCTGCTCGGCGAGATCGACGTGCATCGCGACGAACACGAGCTGCTGACGCGCGCCATCGCGCCGACGCCGCCACACTTCTTGCGGGACGGTGGCGTCATCGCCCCGGGATACGATGCGGAACTCGACGAATTGCGTCAGCTCGGCAGCAACACGGAACAGTTTCTGCTCGACCTGGAGACCCGCGAACGCGAACGCAGCGGTCTTTCCAGCTTGAAGCTCGGCTTCAATCGGGTGCAGGGATTCTTCATCGAGGTGAACCGCAGCCAGGCCGAGCGGGTACCCGCGGAATACCAGCGCCGGCAGACCGTGAAATCCGCGGAACGATTCATCACCCCCGAACTGAAATCGTTCGAGGATAAGGTACTGGGTGCGCGCGATCGGGCGCTCGCGCGTGAAAAGGATTTGTACGACGCCTTGCTGCAGACATTGACGGCGCGCTTGCCTGCCTTACAGCAAACGACGGCCGCCATTGCCCAACTCGACGTGCTGGTTTGCTTCGCCGAGCGCGCCACCACGCTCGACTGCGCCGAACCGGAATTGGTCGCCTATCCCATGCTGCAGATCGATCAGGGACGCCATTCCGTCGTCGAACGCGCCAGCCGCGAGCCGTTCATCCCCAACGATCTATGTTTCGATGACGCCCGCCGCATGCTCATCATCACCGGCCCCAACATGGGCGGCAAGAGCACGTTCATGCGACAGACGGCCCTCATCGCCATTCTGGCGCACGTCGGTTGTTTCGTTCCGGCCAGGCGCGCCGTGCTGGGTCCGCTCGATCGCATCTTCACCCGCATCGGTGCGTCCGACGATCTGGCCGGTGGCCGCTCGACCTTCATGCTCGAGATGACCGAGACGGCCAACATCCTCAACAACGCCACCGACCAGAGCTTGGTGCTCATGGACGAGGTGGGTCGCGGGACGAGTACGTTCGACGGTCTGTCGCTGGCGTGGGCCTGCGCATCGTTCATCGCCACCAAGATTCGGGCATTCACGCTGTTCGCGACGCATTACTTCGAACTTACCAGCCTGGCCGGCGAAGCGCCGGGCGTGGTCAACGTGCACGTGGAAGCCGTCGAGCACGGCGACCGGTTGGTGTTCTTGCACAGCGTCAAGGACGGTCCGGCCAATCAAAGCTACGGCCTGCAAGTCGCCGCCCTCGCCGGCATTCCCAAATTGGTCACCGCACAGGCGCGCCGCTATCTCACCGAATTGGAACGCGAACGCGACGCGCTGCGCTCCGCGGCTTCGCCGCAAACCGAGTTGCCGCTGTTCCTCGCGCCGCAGCCCGCACTCCAGCCGGCAAGCCCGCCGGCGCATTCCGCCGCCCTGGAACTCTTGCGCAGCATCGATCCAAATGTCGTGAGCCCCCGCGAAGCACTCGATCTATTGTTCAGCCTCAAACAACTGCACGGCGCGTGACGCTCACACGCGAGGGATGAAACGTCCCGTCCGTAAAAAGGCCGCCGTCTGGTCCGCGACCTCGTGGGAAAACGGCATGCC
>CAZZXZ010000090.1:0-14215 GCA_964658135.1 uncultured Acetobacteraceae bacterium
GCGTGCCACGGTGGACGTGGTGGAATTCGTACCCGCACCGACGATGACCTTGAGTTTGCCCCGACACGCGGCGACGGCTCTCTGCGTCAGTTCCTCGATTTCGTCGATCGACAAGACCGGCGCTTCGCCGGTCGTGCCCGCGACCACGATTCCGTCGCTGCCTTCGGCCAGGTGGAATTCCAGCAATCGCTCCCAGGCCGCCCAATCCACGGCGCCGCTACCCGTCATCGGGGTGACTAAAGCGACCAGACTTCCGGAAAACATGGCGAGACTCCGCAGGAAATATCGCTACCTTAAGTGGCGACATGCACCTAAGGCAAGCGCCCATCCGGTAGAATTTGAGCCGATGAAACAACATATCGTAATTTCGGCGGTCGGCGGCGACCGTGTCGGCATGGTCCACGAACTTTCCAAGGCGGTGGCCGATTGCGGCGGCAGTATCAGCGAAAGCAGGATGACGTCCCTCGGCAGCGAATTCGCCATGTTGCTGCTGGTGAATGGCAACTGGCATACGCTCGCCAAACTCGAGGGCGAATTCAAAAAGTTGGCCGATGCCAGCGGCATGAACATCCAATTGCGTCGCACCGAGGAACGAGCGGCCCGCAACGACATGCTGCCCTACTCGATCGATGTGGTATGCCTCGATCAAACCGGAATCGTCGCCGGGCTGTCGGGCTTTTTCTCGCAGCGCGGAGTCGATATCGCCGAGCTGTCGACCCGCTCGTATGCTGCGGCGCATACCGGCGCTCCGATGTTTTCCGTGCAGATTATAGTCAACGTTCCCAGTCGTTTGCATATCGGTGTGCTGCGCGAGGAATTCATGGATTTTTGCGATCATCTGAATCTCGATGCCATTTTCGAACCCGTCAAGAATTGAGACGCCAATGACCAAGATCGCCGTGGATGAGAAAGCGCCCGACTTCACTTTGGATGGGACGGGCGGATCGTGGTCGCTCGGCGCCGCGGCCGGGCATCCCGTGGTGATCTATTTCTACCCCCGTGACAACACCCCGGGCTGCACGCAGGAAGGCGAAAGCTTCACCAGCCACTACCCGGCCTTCAAAAAGGCGCGCGCGATGATCGTCGGGATATCCGCAGACACCGTTGCGTCCCACACGAAATTCAAGGCCAAGATGGGGTTCCCTTTCGACCTGTTGAGCGATGCGGACCAGGCGGTGTGCAGGCAGTACGACGTGATTCAAGAAAAGAGCATGTACGGTAAAAAATACCTCGGAATAGAACGCAGCACGTTTCTGATCGATGCCAAGGGCGTGCTCCGTCAGGAGTGGCGCAAGGTCAAAGTTGCCGGCCACGCCGAAGCGGTGCTCGCGGCGGTCAAAGCTCTGTGACCGACACACCCCGTTCGGTGACTGCGGTGATGCCGCGCGGACGCCCCGCCAAGAAAGAAGAACGCCGTATCTTCGTCCTGGATACCAACGTGCTGATGCACGATCCGACGGCGATTTTTCGTTTCGAAGAACACGACGTCTACATTCCGATGACCGTGCTCGAGGAGTTGGATGCCGGCAAGAAAGGCTTGACCGAATCTGCGCGCAATGTTCGGCAGGTCAGTCGTTTCCTCGACGAGATCATGCGTGACGCGACCAAAAAAGACATCGATCGCGGCTTGGCGTTACCGGCGTCCGCGCCCATCAATCTCAACAAGCGTCCGCCGGCGGGCCGCCTGTTTTTCCAGACTTCGCTGCTCGAATCCGTACTGCCCGACAGTCTGCCCGGGCATGGTGCCGACAACGCGATTTTGGCAAATACTCTGGCGCTGCAGCAGAAATTCCTCGCCGCGCGCGTCACGTTGGTTTCCAAAGACATCAATCTTCGCATCAAGGCGGCCATCGTCGGCGTGCAGGCGGAGGACTACTCCAGCGATAAGACCATCGAAGACGCGGATCTGCTCGCCAGCGGCGTCCAACAACTGCCGGCGAACTTCTGGGACAAGCACGGCAAGGGCATGGAGTCTTGGCAGCACCAAAGTCATACGTTTTACCGAATTCGCGGACCGTTGGTACGCGAATGGCGCACCAATCAATTCGTCTACGACGCCGGCGAGAACGGGGTCGAGGCGATCGTGCGCAAGATAGAAGGCGAGTCCGCCATATTGGAGCTGACGGTGGATTACCGCACCGAACGTAACAACGTCTGGGGCGTCACTTCGCGTAACCGCGAGCAGAATCTCGCCTTGAATCTGTTGATGGATCCGGAAATCGATTTCGTCACGATCCTAGGGCCCGCCGGCACGGGCAAGACCCTGTTGACGCTCGCCGCCGGCCTGGCCCAGACGCTGGATCACAATCGTTTCAGCGAAATCATCATGACGCGCGTGACGATTCCGTTGGGTGAGGACATCGGATTTCTGCCCGGAACCGAGGAAGAGAAAATGGAGCCCTGGATGGGTGCGCTCATGGACAATCTGGAAGTCCTGACCCAGAGCCAGCCCGGTGGGACCTGGGGCCGCGGCGCGACCAACGATTTATTGCGCCATCGCATCAAGATCAGATCCTTGAATTTCATGCGCGGCCGGACTTTCTTGAACCGATTCATCATCATCGACGAAGCGCAGAACTTGACGCCGAAACAAATGAAGGCGCTCGTGACCCGCGCTGGGCCGGGCACCAAGATGATCTGCCTGGGCAATATCGCGCAGATCGACACCCCTTATTTGACGGAAACCACGACCGGGCTCACCTACGTGGTCAACCGCTTTCATGGTTGGACATATTCCGGCCATATCACGTTGGTGCGCGGCGAACGGTCACGTTTGGCAGACTATGCATCAGAAGTGCTTTAAAGCGAGAACTTTGGACGCGGAGCCACACTCCAAGGGTGGCGATGGAAAGTACATGAGATCTTGGCACCCGGTGTATGCGTTGGCCGTCGCCGCGTTGATGAGCTTCAGCGCCAGCGTGGGCTGGGCGACCGGCGTCAGCGCCACCGACCAGGATTTACCCGACTTGGGCAGCCCTGCAAACGCCGCCATTTCGCTCGAAGACGAGTACGGCGCCGGACTCGGCGCGGTGCGCAGCATGCGCGATGCCGGCATGATTCTCGAGGATCCCGAGGTCAGCGATTACATCCAAGAGATAGGCCACAGTCTCTCGAGCCGGGCCGAGGAAGGCCAGCATCAGTTCTATTACTTCGTGGTGCGGGATCCGGTCGTCAATGCGTTCGCACTGCCGGGCGGCTTCATTGCCGTCAACAGCGGCACCATATTGGCGACCCGCAACGAGAACGAACTGGCCGGCGTGATGGCGCATGAAACCGCCCACGTGACGCAACGCCACATCGTGCGGCAGATGCTCGACCAAAGTCATGCCGGCTTGGTGTCCACCGCGGCAATGCTCGCGGCTATTTTATTGGGAGCAACCGCCGGGCGCGGCTCGCCGGGTGCCATGGAGGGCGGCATTTTGGCGGCCGAGAGCGCCGGAATCCAGCATCAGATCAATTACACGCGCGACTCGGAATTCGAAGCCGACCGGATCGGTATCGGCACCATGGCGAGTGCCGGCTACGATCCCTTGGGCATGGAAAGCTTTTTCGATTACATGTCGCACGAGGGCCCGGAACCATCGCGTGTCAATGCCATTCAATTCCTCATCGATCACCCTATCTTCTCGGATCGAGTGGCCGAAGCCCGCGGCCGTGCCGAGCAGCTCGGACGTATCCACCACGCTGATTCGCTCACGTATTTGTTGATGCGCGAGCGCCTGCGCTCGTTGGTCGGCGACCCGCGAGCCGCGCGCGACTACTACGTGAACCTGGTCAAGAATGGTGCTGGGCTGTCCATGGAAGAGCGCTACGGGAAGGACGTCGCGGACATGCAAATGCGCAATCCCGCGGGAGCGATTCCCGATTTGGTGTCGCTGGTGCGCGAGTATCCGAAAGTCACCCAGTTCTATGGCGCCTTGGGCCAGGCCTACATGCAAAATGGCCAGAGCCGAGAGTCACGCGTCGTGCTCGACAAGGCGGTCGATCTATTCCCGCGTAACGTGCCCATCACGATACGGCTGTCGGAAACCCTGATGCGCAGCGGCGACAACAAACGCGCGCAATTGTTGCTCGACGATTTGTTCAATTTCGTCGAGCCGACCCCCGAACAGACCAAACTGATCGCCAAGGCAGCCACCGCGGCCGCAGATCAGGCGGACTCCTATTACTACATGTCGTTCTTTTATGTGATGACGGGCGATCTGAAAATGTCGGTCATGCAACTACAACTGGCCTTGTCGTTACCTGGACTGGATGCCGTGCAACGAGCACGCTTCAGTGCGCGCCTCGACGAGATCAAGGCGGCCATGCCCAAGGACCGTAAGAACACGGTGGCCGACGACACCGGCGGCGGCCGCCACTGACCGAGCCCCCGCAAGCCGCGCTAACCCTGTATCTTACCCGTCAGATATCCGTTCAGAGCTTAAAGAGAGATTCATCATGTTGAAGCAAGTGTTTGCGCGCACGGCGCTCGCGATAGTCGTGGCGTCGAGCGTGGCCGCCTGTGTCACGCTGCCGCCGAATAGTCCGCGCTCGCCGCAAGATCCGTGGGAATCTTGGAATCGCGGCGTCTACAACTTCAATGACAAGCTAGATCGAGCGGTGGCCAAACCGGCGGCTAAGATCTACGTGAAAATCGTGCCCGAACCCATTCGTATCGGCGTCACCAATTTCTTCGCCAACCTCGAAACGCCGACGGTTCTGTTCAACGACCTGCTGCAATTCAAACTGCTGGCGTCGGCCAACGACGCCGGCCGGTTCATCATGAATACCACGCTCGGTTTGGGAGGAATTCTCGATCCCGCGACGGCCGCAGGATTGGCAAAAAACGACGAGGATTTCGGTCAGACGCTGGGTAAATGGGGCGTGCATGCGGGGCCTTTCATCGAGCTGCCTGTTCTGGGTCCGTCGGATCTGCGCGATGGGCCGGCGCGTTTGGTGGACACCTACACGAACCCTCGTCAATACATCAAAAACAACTACGTCAAGTACGGTCTGTATCTGCCGGATTTCGCCGATCGGCGCGCGGCGCTTCTTTATTTGGACGACACGCTGAAGAATACCTTCGATCCATACGCCTTCGTGCGGGACGCCTATCTACAGCGTCGCGCCTATCTCGTATCCGACGGTAAGGGCAATGACGAAGCACTTGTCGATCCGGGCACCGATCCCGTGCCCGACACCTCGACAAAACGCAATCCCGACGAAACGCCCGGCGCGCCGGCTGCGCCACCTTCGCCGCCGCATTGAGGACCGGTCCTCAGGCAGCGATCAGCAATTCTTCGATTTCGCTGAGGCGCGCGAGTTGATGCAACTGTAACGGCATGTTTTCATACCGTAATTGATGGTTCGCGGTCTTCGCCACGGATAGCCACTCGATCAGCAGTGCCAAGCCGGCGCTGTCGCTGCCGGTAACTCCCCCCAAATCGATGATGGCGGCGTTGCCTTCCCTGATCGCCGAGTTGCCCACCGCCAGGAGCGGCGTCACCGACGTAAAATCGAGCACGCCCGCCACGCGTGAGCGGCCGCCCTCCATGACTTCGAAGCTCGCCCCGTCACCCGGCGACCGCTTCAATTGCCGGGTCCACGCACCGGCGCGTTGGCGCCCGGTTTGCTCTCCGCCTCGAGTCGGGTGATGACTTCGTCGAGCCCTTTTTGCTGGATTTCAGCGCCGAAATCGGTACGAAAACTCTTCACGTAGGAAATGCCCTCGATGACGACGTCCCACGCCTTCCAGCCCGTATCGGTTTTATGCAAACTGAAACTGACCGGAACCTTCTCGCCTGTGGATTTCTTCACCTCGGTGCGCACGGTCGCCATGGTGTCGCCCGGCTCACCCCGGTACGGCAATACCGTGAATTTATCGGCACTAAAATTCAGCAATGCATTGCCGTAGTTGTGCAACAACGAGTGATAGAACGCATCGACGAATCGCTTTCGCTGGTCCGGCGTCGCCGTCCGCCAGGTCTGACCGAGCACCAGGCGCGCCGAGTAATCGCTGTCGAAATTCGGCAACAGAACGGTCGCGACCAGGTTGTCGAGCTTGGCAGGATCTTTGGCATACATCGGACGGTTCGCATCGAGCTCCACCAACATCCGCTTCGCCGAATTTTCCACCAACTCCTGCGGCCCCAGGGTGTTGGGAGCCGGCGCGGAGGCCGTCTCGGGCGCGGCTACGGGCGTCTGGGCCTGCGCCATCGCGGCCATTCCGCAGGCCAACAACAACGAGGATGCCCAGCGGGCACCAACCGATTTATTGACGCAACTCGACATCATTTTTTGGTCTCCGCGGGCGCTGGCGCGTCCGATTTGGCAGCTGTGTTGCTAGGTCCCTTGGCTGCGTTCGCCAAGAATTGACCGATCAAATTCTCGAGCACGAACGCAGACTGGGTAAAGTCGATTTGGTCATTATTCTTGAGATAAGTGTCCGTGCCGCCGGCCGTCAGACCGATGAACTTGCCGCCGAGCAATCCCTGGGTGTAGATGCTTGCATCGCTGTCGGACGGGATCTGATTGTACTTGGCGTTGATTCGCATGAGCACCACTGCCTTATATTCCTTGGTGTCGAAATCGATCTTCACGACCCGGCCGATCTCGACGCCCGACATCGAGACCGGAGCGCCGACGCGCAAGTCGCCGATGTTATCGAATTTCGCAGTGACGTCGTAATGCGGGGCGCTGCCGAATGAAATGCCGCGGCTGGTGGTCTGCGTCGTCAAGAACAACAATGCCGCAAAGCCCAACGCAACGAAGGCGCCGGTCCCAAGATTCAAAGTATTCGACCTACGCATAAGAAATCCTCTTACAGAAATGCTGCCGTTACCAAATAATCCAGAAACAGAACGACCACGGCGGAGGTGACCACCGTGCGCGTCGTCGCCCGACCAACGCCGGCAGCCGTGGGCGTTGCGTAATAACCTTCGTAAACGGCGATCAAACTGCATGCCACGCCGAAGATGATGCTCTTTACGATACCTTCGTTGATGTCGGACAGGCTCACGCCGGCACGCATCTGAGACCAGAAACTGCCGGAATCGACGCCCATGACCTGGACGCCGATCAACTGCGCGCCGTAGATGCCAATGGCGCTGAAAATGGCGGCCAACAACGGCATCGCGATGGCCCCGCCCAGGAAACGCGGCAGAACGACCCGTTTGATCGGATCGACTGCCATCATCTCCATGGCGGACAGCTGATCGGTCGCCCGCATCAAACCCAGCTCGGATGCGAGCGCCGTACCCGCGCGCCCGGCAAACAGCAAGGCGGTGACCACGGGCCCCATTTCTTTGACCAGACCAATGGCCGCCGCGGCGCCGAGCGCCTCTTCCGAGCCGAACCGCTGCAGAAGCTCGAAACCCTGCAACCCCAACACCATGCCGAGAAACAATCCCGACAACATGATGATGACCAGCGACAGACCGCCCGAATTGAAGATCTGCGTCACGATCAAATCGAAGCGCAGCAACGAACTCGGCAACAGGACGATGAGCCGGAGCAGAAACCGCACCACCGCGCCCAAGTCCGCCAGCGAATCCAGAATGCTGTGCCAGAGCTCTTTGAAAACCTTCACGTGTCTTCGCCACGTGCGAGCAGCTCGCCGAAATAATCGCAGGCCGGATAATGAAACGGAACCGGGCCGTCGGCCAGGCCGCCGACGAATTGGCGCACGATTTCCGACGGATAGCTCTGCAGCTCCTGGGGGGTGCCGCGTGCAACCACCTTGCCGCCCGACAACAAGAAAACACTGTCGGCGACGGTGGAAATTTCCTGCACATCGTGCGAAACGACGATGCTGGTCAATCCCAGCACGTCGTTGAGGCGGCGGATCAGACGCAGAATCACGCCCATGGAAATCGGGTCCAAACCCACGAACGGTTCATCATAGATAAGAAGTTCCGGATCCATGACGATGGCTCGTGCCAGTGCCACGCGGCGGCTCATGCCGCCGGACAATTCCGCCGGCATCAATTCGGCCGCACCGCGCAAACCCACTGCTTGCAATTTGGTCAGCACCAAATGGCGGACCAGTCGCTCCGGCAGATCCGTGTGTTCTCGCAGCGGGAATGCGACGTTTTCGAATACGCTCAGATCGGTAAGCAACGCACCATTCTGAAACAGCATGCCCATGCGTCGGCGCAGCGTGTACAAGCCGGTCCTTTTCAACGTGCGCATGTCCTCGCCGGCCACCTCGATCGTGCCGCTGTCTGCGCGCACCTGCCCGGTGATCAGTCTTAGCAACGTCGTTTTACCGGTGCCGCTCGGTCCCATCACCGCCGTCACGCGGCCGCGCTGTACGGCCATGTCGAGGCCGTCGAAGACGGCGCGGCCGCCGATGGAGTAAACCAAATTACGAATATCGACGATTGGGGATGCTTGGTTCAAGAATATGCCGGTTCGGCCCCGCACCGATTCGGGTGCGGAGCCCAACGGTTGCGGACGAGATTAAGCTGCAGACGTTTCCATCGAGCTTTTGTAGGTGCCGCCGGCTGCCAAGCTGTTCAACTTGGCGCGCAGCGCAAACGCTTTTTGGCCGGCGCCGAAACGGTCGGGCTTGCCGGCCCAGGCATTCAACGAATCTTCCTGCAGAGCGCGTCCGTAACTGAACGTTAACGCCCACGGCAGCGATCCGGCTGCGTTCATCAAACTCAAATGCAGCGTTGCAGCCGTAGGGCTCTGGCCGCCGGACAGAAACGCGATCCCCGGAACCGCGGCCGGTACCTGACGCTTCAGCGTGCGCACCGTCGCCTCGGCTACGTGTTCAGCACTAGCCTGCTGGGGACATTTCTTGCCGGACACGACCATGTTAGGTTTGAGCACCATGCCCTCGAGCACCACACGCGCAGCGAACAGGTGGGAAAACACCCGGTCGAGAACGGTGTTAGTGACTTCCTCGCAGCGCTCGATGGTGTGGGCGCCGTCCATCAATACCTCCGGTTCGACGATGGGGACGATGTTCGCCTCTTGACATAGCGCTGCATATCGAGCGAGCGCCTCTGCATTGGCATCGATGGCATAGCGGGACGGGATGCCGGACCCGATATCGATGACCGCCCGCCATTTGGCGAACCGTGCGCCCAATGTGTAGTACTCGGCCAGCCGCTCGCGCAGCCCGTCGAGTCCTTCGGTGATGGTCTCGCCGGCATGACCCGCCAGCGGCTTGGCGCCCATGTCGACCTTGATGCCGGGAATCATCCCGAGTTTCGCAAGATAGGCGCTGAACGGTACGCCGTCGCGGGTTTTCTGGCGCAGCGTCTCGTCGTACAAGATGACGCCGCTGATGTAATCGGTGGCATCGGGCGTCGTGAACAGTAGCTCCCGATAGCCGCGCCGATGCTCTTCAGTGGACTCCAGTTTGATGGTGGCAAAGCGTTTGGCAATGGTGCTCGTGCTCTCATCGGCAGCCAACAAGCCTCGATGTTTCGCGACCATCGCATGCGCCGTTGCGCCTAATTCCAAAGTGTTCATGTCGAGTCTCTCATTTATAAACCTCGGGGGAGCACAGACCTTAAGAATATCAAACTCAGACGCACTTCGCCCTGCGGCTGGAACTTCCCTTGAAATAGGACTAAAATAGTCCAAGTTAGATAATCACGTTGGAGAGCAGAGCTATTATGTTGCGCATGGGTAAGTTGACAGACTACGCGACCGTCGTGCTCGCAAGTTTAGCGCAAGATCCCGAGCGCCACCGTGCCGCTACGGAATTGGCGGAAACCACCCGGCTCAAAGTACCGACGGTCAGTAAGGTTCTCAAGGGCTTGCAGCGTGCCGGTTTGGTCATCTCCGCACGTGGAGCACGTGGCGGATATCGGCTGGCCCGCGCGCCCGACCAGATTACCGCGACGCAAATTCTCGACGTCTTCGAAGGTCCGATCGCCATCACCGAATGTATCGGCAAATCGAGCCGATGTGGCATCGAGCGGCAATGCCGCGTCGGAAGTGCGTGGCAGCGAGTGAATGCCGCCATACGGCGGGCGCTCGACGACATGACGTTACATCAGCTGGCCGGACTCGATTCGCTCGAGCGTCGCCATCCCGAAACCCCAATCAACGAATCGATCACCAGTGGAATCACCCGTGTCTAGTAAAATCCAAGACGTCGAAGCCCTCATCAATCAGAAATATCGGCACGGCTTCGTCACCGACATCGAATCCGACAGCTTGCCCCCCGGTTTGGACGAAGGGGTGGTAAGCGCCATCTCGCGCATCAAGAAGGAGCCCCAATTTCTGCTCGACTGGCGCTTGAAAGCCTTCCGTCATTGGCAGACGATGAAGGAGCCGCAGTGGGCGCATGTGCACTACAAGCCCATCGATTACCAGGACATATCCTATTATTCAGCACCACGTGCGCCCCTGAATGCGCCGAAGAGCTTGGACGAGGTGGATCCCAAACTTTTGGAGACCTACGCCAAGCTCGGCATACCGCTGCACGAACGGGCCCGCCTCGCCGGTGTCGCGGTCGATGCCGTCTTCGACAGCGTCTCGGTGGCCACCACCTTCAAAGACAAGCTCGGCAAGGCCGGTGTCATCTTTTGTTCGTTTTCCGATGCGGTTCGTGATCATCCTGAGTTGATAGAGAGCTATCTGGGCACGGTGGTGCCGGCGGGCGATAACTACTTCGCCGCGCTGAATTCGGCGGTCTTCTCCGATGGTTCATTCGTGTACGTGCCGAAGGGCGTGCGTTGCCCGATGGAATTGTCGACTTATTTTCGCATCAACGCGGCCAAGACCGGTCAATTCGAACGCACTTTGATCGTCGCGGCCGAGGGCGCGTCGGTGAGCTATTTGGAGGGTTGCACGGCGCCCATGCGCGACGAGAATCAGCTGCATGCCGCGGTCGTGGAATTGGTCGCCTTGGACGATGCGAAAATCAAGTATTCGACGGTGCAGAATTGGTATCCCGGCGACGAGAACGGGATCGGCGGCATCTTCAACTTCGTCACCAAGCGCGGCGAGTGTCGCGGCCGCAATTCGAAAATCTCGTGGACGCAGGTGGAAACCGGCTCGGCGATCACCTGGAAGTATCCGAGCTGCGTGCTCAAGGGCGAGAACTCCGTCGGTGAATTCTATTCCGTCGCGGTGGCCAACAACTACCAACAGGCCGACACCGGCACCAAGATGATTCACATAGGGCGCAACACCAAGAGCACCATTGTCGCCAAAGGCATATCGGCGGGTCACGCCGAAAACGTCTATCGCGGGTTGGTGAAGATTCTTCCCAGTGCCGAGGGCGCTCGGAATTTCACCCAGTGCGATTCATTGTTGATGGGTCCATTGTGCGGTGCGCACACCTTCCCCTACATGGAGGTCAAGAATCCGACGGCCACCGTCGAGCACGAGGCGAGTACGTCGAAGATCGGCGAGGACCAGTTGTTCTATTGCATGCAACGCGGTATCTCGGCGGAAGATGCGGTGAACATGATCGTCAGCGGCTTCTGCAAGGTGGTTTTCAAGGAGCTGCCGATGGAGTTTGCCGTCGAAGCGCAGAATTTATTGAGCGTGAGTTTGGAAGGCGCGGTCGGCTAGCACCCAGGTCCAGGGTCGTCGATCGCGGATATTGCGGACATTTAAGGATACATCGTGCTTAGCATTTCCAATTTGAGCGCTCGCGTGGCGGGCAAGGACATCCTCAGAGGCATCAATCTCGAGGTGAAGGCCGGCGAAGTTCACGCCATCATGGGACCCAATGGGTCTGGCAAGAGCACGCTCGCCCAAGTGCTTGCCGGGCGCCAGGACTATGAGGTGACGGGCGGATCGGTGACGTTCGAGGGCCAGGATCTGCTGGCTCTGGCGGCCGAGCAGCGGGCGCGGGCCGGATTGTTTCTCGGCTTCCAATATCCGGTCGAGATTCCCGGGGTGAACAATGTCTATCTGCTGAAAGCCGCGCTCAACGCCAAACGTAAAGCCGCCGGTCAGCCGGAAGTCGATGCCTACGATTTTTTGGCCCTCATCAAAGAGAAAATGAAGGTCATGCAGATGAGCGAAACCTTTCTGACGCGCGGGGTCAACGAGGGTTTTTCGGGTGGCGAGAAGAAACGCAACGAGATTTTGCAGATGCTGGTGCTCGAACCCAAGCTCGCCATTCTCGATGAGACCGATTCGGGCCTGGATATCGACGCGTTGAAGGTCGTCTCGATGGGCGTGAATAGTTTGCGCGACCCGGCGCGTGCCGTCGTGTTGGTCACCCACTATCAGCGGCTTCTCGACTACATCGTTCCTGACTACGTCCACGTTTTGTCAGGCGGCCGAATCCTCAAATCAGGCGACCGATCGCTGGCACTGGAACTCGAGCGTCACGGTTACGATTGGGTAGTCGGAACCGAAGTCGCATGAACCAGGCGGGTCATCCGAAAGGCGTGTCGCCTCTATCGCCGGCACTGCGGTCGTTCGAGGCTTTGTGGTTGGGCCGCGAGAAGGACGCGTTGGCGAACATACGCGAAAACGCCATGTCTCGCGTCCTCACCCTTGGTCTGCCGACCCCGCGGGATGAAAGCTGGCGCTACACCAATTTGCGTCAGGTGGCGGCCACCAGTTACGTAGACGCACCCGACGTGGTGAGCGGCGGTGTATATCCTTCGGCGTCGCTATCGCTGATGGGGAAGGATGAGCGCGCCGCCACGGTTCTCATGGTGAACGGTCATCCCGAGCTGCCGACATCGACGGACGCGTCTTATAACGGTATTGAAATCAGTAATTTACGAGAAATATCCAGAACTGACCCGATCCTCGTCGCTTCGTTTCTCGAGCCGCTTTCAGACACGGAGCACGCACGTTGGGGGCTCCTCAACACAGCCCTCGCCGAAGAGGGTTTGTATCTGCGCATCACCGGGCAGGTGAAGACGCCGTTGGTCATCTTGCATGTGCTGACTGCAGATTGCGTCAACCAAGTGGCCTATCCGCGCGTCATCATCGACGCCGCACCGGGTTCGAGCGCCACCATCATCGAGCACTACGTCGAACAGGGTGCACACCCACCGCTCTGCAATTCGGTGACCTACATTGGGGCACGCAGCGATTCGAAAATCGACCACTATCGGGTGTTTGCCACCGGTGCGAGTGCCACCCACATCGACTCCTTGATCATTCGCCAGGACGCCCGCAGCCGGTGCAAACAGTTCACCATTGCGTTGGGCGGTGCGATGGTGCGGCACTCGCTCGACGCCGGGCTCAATCAGCCTGGGGCATCGCTCGATTGTTTCTCGCTGCTGGTGGGGCACGAATCGCGGCACGTCGATTGCGTCAACGTGGTGACTCATAACGCCCGCGAGACCCGTAGCCGACAGACCGCGCGCGCCATCGCGAGCGGCGTCAGCCGCGTCGTCTTCAACAGCAAGGTCGTGGTCAATGCCGGCGCCGTGCACGCCGACTCCCGACAATCGTGTCGTGGACTGCTGCTGTCGGCCGGTGCGGAAATCGATACCCGGCCGCAGTTGGAAATCCATGCCGACGAAGTCAAATGCGCCCATGGCGCCACCGTCGGTCGCCTCGATCCCGACATGTTGTTCTACTTGTTGTCGCGCGGCCTGGATCGCGAGACGGCACAGAGCCTATTGGTCTACGCCTTCGCGGCCGACGTGCTCGCCGATATGTCGGTACCCACGGCCCGTACCGCGATCGAATCGGCGTTGATCACCCAATTACCAGATTCTAAAATATTGCAGCAATTCCGATGAAAAACAATGCGTTATTGAGTGAACCTCGATTCGATGCGGAAAGCGTCCGGCGGGATTTTCCGGTCCTGTCCCGGATGATTCATGGCAAGCCGCTGGCCTATCTCGACAACGGCGCATCGGCACAGCGCCCGTATGCCGTCATCAATGCGGTCGACGATTACGAACGTCGTCATCATGCGAACATTCACCGCGGTGTCCACACCCTCAGTCAGGAAGCTACTCATTTATACGAAGCGGCGCGTGACCGGGTGCGCGGTTTTCTGAATGCGCGTTCGCGACAGGAAATCATCTTCGTGCGCGGGACGACCGAAGCCATCAATCTCGTGGCGCAAAGTTACGCCCGGCCCGTGCTGAAAAGCGGCGACGAAATCCTGATCACCCATCTCGAACACCACGCCAACATCGTCCCCTGGCAGATGGTGTGCGAACAGACCGGTGCGAAGCTGGTGGTCGTGCCGATCGACGCGCGCGGCGAAGTGCATGTCGAAGCGGTCGAGGCCTTGATGAACGAGCGGACCCGACTGTTCGGCTTTTCCCATGTGTCG
>CAZZXZ010000091.1:0-3309 GCA_964658135.1 uncultured Acetobacteraceae bacterium
CTGTCACCGTCCACGGCTTGGCTGCGTTGCGCTCCATCCGAGACACCAGTCGCTGCAGCGCCTCAGATCCTTCATCGGGTCGCAGCTCGACGACCACTTCAAACTGCGCCACAGCGTAATTCCAAGTTGGCGCCCAACGCGGCTGGGAAACCAGCGCCGGAGAAATATAGCCCTGCGGTCCGTTGAACAGTGCGATCGCCCGTCCGTCCTCGCGGAATGCCGCGACCTGCGGATTTGAGGCACTTATATGTCCGGTCAGCGAGGTGATTCGCCCGGCGTCATCCATGTCAGGCAGCAGCGGCAACGGCGTGGCGCGGCTACCCACTGCCGACACGACCCAGGCTAGAGGATACTCATCGACCAGTCGCAGCACGTCGGCATCACTGCGCGCCGCGAATCGCGAACGTTCCGGACCGTACATGCGCTCCTTAAGAGTTCGGCTTCATCACGAGGAGCTGAACCGTGCCGGGCAGCGCCTCGGGCCATCCCAGCTTGTTCGGCAGACCGAAGCGGGCCGCAGGCAGATAAAGGGTCCCGGTCTTTGGATCAATGGCCCCGGTGCGCGTGCCGAACTGGGTGGGTACCCGTTCCAGGATCTGCACATCGCGGGGACCGTTCACGGCCAGGACGGTGAGCACGCCGTCCAGGGCGGAAGGTACGAACGCGCGCCGCGTACTCGTATCATAGATAACCGAGTCGGCGCCCTCGCCCACCGGCACCGTGGCAAGTTCCGCACCGGACTTGGCGTCCAGGACCTTGAGCATTTTGTTCTCGCATACCGACAACACGACATTGGCCTCATCGGCGTAGGCCATGCCGGACGGATCCTCACAGTCCTTCATCTTCCAGCGGCCGATGATCTTGTGGGAGACCGCATCCAAAACGATCACCGAGGCGGAGCGGGTCGCATTGACGAATACGCGTCCCTGTCCGTCGCTGACCGCGAACTCCAGGGGCTCGCCAAGGTCGATGGACCCAGACTGGATGAGTTTTACCGGGTCGATGATGGCGATTTCACCTGCGCTGCCAATCTCCCATACCCGCGCGGTGCGCGGCTCCCACACCGCGGCATCCGGCGACTGACGCAGGCTGATCATCTTGCTGACTTTTCCATCCTCGCCGGAGAATACAATCCCGGCGCTATAGCCGGCCATGTTGGCAATGACGAGGTTGCCGACCGGCAAGGGCAACACTCCGCGCCCCTCGGACCCGGGGATGAACCGCGAATCCATCAATCCGCTGTCGACTTCCAGCTTGTACACGCCGTTGCCGCGCGAGACATACAGGTACCGATGCACGGCATCGAAACTCGCGTAGTCCCACCAGCCGTCGGTCATCGGAATGCGGTCGACGATGTGATAGCCCGGATTATCAGCCTGCGCGGCCTGCGCAACCGGCGCGACCTGCGTCACGAGGATGAACAGAGCCGCGAGCAGCCCAGGAATTCGTTTCATCATTTGAGCCGGTAGGTACCAGCGATGTTGACCGTGCGCGGCTGGCCGCTGGCACAGCTGCCGTACTCGCTGCAGCCGGCGTAGTAATCGCGGTCCGCCACGTTGATGGCGTTCAGCTGCAGTGTCCACCGGCCCCAGTCGACGGCGAGCATGGCATCGAACAGGGTATAGCTGGGCGTGCGCACCTGCAGGACCGTCGGATCGCCGGCGATCTGCGGGCCGACGTAGCGGGCACCGGCGCCCACCCGCATCATCTTACCGGCACCGAGAACGACGTACTTTGTGGCGAAGAGCCCTGCGGTCTCCTCCGGCGTATCGTCCTCCTGGCGATTCTGGCCGCTTACCTTGGCGGGAGCATGGGTGTAGCTGGCCGTCAGGGTGATGTCGTTGCTGATGCGATGGTCGACCTGGAACTCGACGCCGCGCGCATAAGCCTTGCCGGTCTGGATGGAATTCAAGGGATTGGTCGGATCAGGTACCAAGTGATTGCGCTCGGTGATGTCGTACAGGGCCACGCGCAGCAACGTATCGGCGAGGGGCTGCCACTTTGCGCCCACTTCGTAAGATTTTCCGTAAAGCGGAACGAAAGACTGGTTGAACTGGTTCAATCCCGACACCGGCTGAAACGACTCCGAAAAGCTCGCATAGGGAGAGATGCCCGCACCGACGTTAACGGTGAGGCCCGCACGGTAGGTATTGACGACGTTCGTCTGCTCCGGCGAGCCGGAGTTGTAGGTGTTGAGATCATCGTGGCGCACACCTAGGACCAGCGTGGCCAAATCCTGGTAGCGAATTTGGTCCTGCGCATAAATGCCGAGGTCCTTGAGGATCTGTTTGCTCGCCGGCCCATAGTCGACCACCTGGGGTGCACCGTACACTGGGGCGTAGATATTCAGGGGAGTGGCATCGCCATAGGCCTGCTGGGCGATCTGGTGGAAATAGGAATAATCCACGCCGCCCAGAATCTTGTGCGTGATCGGACCGGTTGTCGTGTTGAATTCCAGGCTGTCGTCCGTCTCGGCCGTACGGTACTGAGCCTTGTACGCGAACAGCGCCCGTGGAATGACGCTGTTGTTGGCATCGAGCCACGGGACGAGCGGATTTGCATAGTTGCCGTAAATTTCACCGTAGCGGGTGTTGTCGGCTTCGACGCGGGTCGAGCTGCGCAGCTTCAGCCCGTCGGTGAACGAGTGGTCGATCAACAGCGTGAGGTCTCCATCCTGCTTCGGACCTTTGTTGAAGGACGGTTCGCCCAACAGTTCGGACGGACTGATCGCTCGTCCGGCGGGTGCGTACAGCGTGGCCGCGAGCGGCGAGTAATTCTGGCTCGGCCCGGTGTAGTCGCGCTGGTACAGGCCGATGACGGTGACGTTCGTCTGGTCGTTCGGCTTCCACGTGAATGACGGCTGCAGGAGCGTGCGGTCGTCCGGAAGGTAGTGCACGAGCTGTTCCGAATCCC
This sequence comes from uncultured Acetobacteraceae bacterium, assembly GCA_964658135.1. GTDB lineage: Bacteria > Pseudomonadota > Gammaproteobacteria > Steroidobacterales > Steroidobacteraceae > Bog-1198. The sequence goes on from CAZZXZ010000091.1 coordinate 2,914, forward strand.
GGTATACGCCGACGAGACGGCCCGCCATCGTATCCGAGAGTGCTCCGGTCACGTCGAACTCCACCTGCTTGCGCTCATAGGTGCCATAGCTTGCCGTGACTTCCCCACCGAAGTCGGATTGCGGACGTTTGCTGACCATGTTGACCAGGCCACCCGAACTGCCCGCGCCGTAGAGGACGGCCGACGGTCCCAGCAACACGTCCAACCGATCCAGGGTGTACACGTCCATCTGCGGTAGATACACGAATCCGAAATTGCGCTTCAGACCGTCCAAGTACTCCTCGGCCTGGAAGCTGCGGATGATGTCGAAGTCGCCGCGCGAGTCGTTACCCTGATTGCTAACACCTGCCGTATACGCGAGCGACTGCTGCATGGTGAACGCTCCTTGGTCGAGGA
>CAZZXZ010000091.1:3409-14030 GCA_964658135.1 uncultured Acetobacteraceae bacterium
ACACCTGCCGTATACGCGAGCGACTGCTGCATGGTGAACGCTCCTTGGTCGAGGATCTGGTCCGCGGTCACGATGCTGATGGACTGTGCGATCTCCACCAAGGGCGTATCCGTCTTGGTGGCGGTCACGGCGTGCGTGGCCGTCACGACCACGTCGGCGAGATTCGAATCGGTGCCGCCGCCGGACTCGGCGTAGACCGCCGCCGACACCAGGACGCCTGCGATGAATGCGCTGCCCGCGGCTTCCGCCAGGCACCAAAACCGATCCTGTGCCTTCTTCATTTCCTGTTGCTCCCTGTACCGACCCATCGCCCTCATGATCTACATAGAACCGTATCCGGCTGCTCGGCACCACGACTTCGACGGGTAATAAGCCATCGTTTCGGGTAGCGGTGCATGCCGACCGCTACAGGTTGCCGAGGTCGCCGAACACGACCTCGCCTCGATACATCGTCACCAGCACTCGCGTCCGACCAATACGATTTGACGGCACTTTGAACACATCTTGGTCCACGGCGATCAGATCAGCGTTCTTGCCCACGCTTAGCGAGCCGGAGCGATCCTCGACATGCAGTGCATACGCCGAATGCAGCGTGTAGTTCTCGATAGCCGTGGCAAGACCGACCCGCTCGGAAGATGCCAATCGTGCGCCGCTCGTGCGTCCCGGCTCTCGCCGCGTGACAGCGACCTCGATACCCTCGAGGGGCGCAGCCGAGGCGACCGGCCAGTCCGATCCGTAGGCGATCATTGCGCCTTGAGCCGCCACACTGGCGACGGGGTACATGTGAGTCATGCGCTGCGGCCCCACGCGCACGGCAGTCAGCCGCATGTAATCATCCAGGCTGCCCCACAGGGGCTGGAACACGGCTATTGCCCCCAATGCATGGAAGCGCGGCACATCCTGCGGCGACACGAGGTTTACGTGGGAGATCAGCGGTCGGTTCAGCGGCTTACCCGCGACCTGCTGGGCATATTCGATGGCATCGAGAGCCGCGCGTACGGCACGGTCGCCGATGGCGTGGAAATGAACCTGAATGTTTTTTGTTGCCACCGCTGCGACGGCTTCTTTGAGCAATTGCGGATCGATTTCCAGGTCGCCGCGCTCCTCCGGCGCGTCCGAGTACGGCTGAAGCAGAGCCGCGGTACGCTGTACCGGTACGCCATCCAATAGGAATTTCACTGCATCGGCCCGGACACCGCCGGCCTGCAGCCTTTCTTGCGTGGCCTGAAGATCAAGGACCTGTCGTAGCCCCTCGTTGCGGTCCCAGTGCAGAGCCAGAGTAACGTACGCCTTCAGCTTACCCTGCCGGGTCAGAGCGAGGTACGTGTCGGGAATCCCAGGAGGTATGACCTGCGCGGACCCTTCGTCGCGCACCGGCACCAGCGCATCGTGAAACCCGACGATGCCCACGCTGTTGAAGTAATGCAGGGCGTAGAGCAGAGCCTTTTCCCGCTCCGCCGCGGAGGGACGCGGCAGTTTGCTGGTCACCAAATCTGTGGCGGCCTCTTGCAGCCCACCACTCGGATTACCCGCAGCGTCACGGTCGATACGCCCGTGCGCCGGGTCCGGCGTGTCACGGTTGATACCGGCGGCGGCCAGCGCCCGGGTGTTGAGCCACAAGCTGTGACCGCCCACCGATGAGAACACGGCAGGTCGATCGGCCACAACGGCATCGAGTAGCTTCCGGTCGGGCACGCCCTCGGGCAGAAACAATCCATCACGCCAACCGACTCCATACAGCCATCCTGCGCCCGGTTCTTCGGCGGCGCATTGAGCGATGAGCTTCTGGTAATCGGCGATCGAGTTCCCGGCGTAAAGTGAACAGCGGCTGTAGCTCAAGCCACCCCAGACCGGATGCGTGTGGGCATCGTGAAACCCCGGCAATATTAGCTTGTGGTGTGCATCGACCACCCTGGTGCCAGGACCCAGAAGGTCTGCCGCGGGCTCGGCCTTGCCCAGCGCCTCGATATGACCGTCGCGGATGGCGATCCACTGCGCATCGGGCTGCTGCGGATCCACCGTGTAGACCCGAGCATGGACAATGATGAGGTCTGCCGGCGCCAGTGCCGCCAGACATGGGCCACTGTACGGCACGGCCATGGCAAGCGCTGCCGTGGCGATGAGTGTTCGCATGCGTGTCACCTCATGACCAGCCATTCAGTTTATCGATATCGACGTAGGGAATGTTGAGGCCAAAGGCCGCCGGACCCAGTACCCGCAATGCCTGGGAGGTACGCAGAGCACTGGGTGCACTGGCGCCGACCACCTTGACACGTTGGCCGTATTTCAAGCGCTCGGTCACGATGGTCTCGGCGCTGTCGCGATCCAGGATGCAGATGAGATCCGGTACCACCGCGCAGACCACACCATCCCGGCGTGCCACTAGATTCTCGTTCTTGAAGTCGATTTCGAGTCGGCCACCGCCGCTCGAGGCCTCGAGCGTGGCATGTCCCAGCGAGAAACCGCCGCGCGTTTCGCGTCGCACGTCGACGATCCTGCCATCGAACAATACCCCGGCCTTGCTGAATTGGCGCGAAGCGCCAAGCGCATTGAACAAGGCGTCAAACGGATTCGTCCCGACGTCGCGCGCGCAGCGGATGCTGCGGCCGATGTCCAGTGCGTCGGAGACCGTACCGCGCAGCGCTGTCTTCTTCACCTGGCGACCCTCAAGCGGATATTCCATTAGGTGGCAGCTTCCGCCCAGCGCGACCGAGACCGCGCGCGCGATGCGCTCTTCCGCAATATTGTCGACCGCCTCGATGACCACGCCGTTGCCCTTGTCATCGGTCAGCACCGCAGGACAGGCGGCCAAACCCAGAATGTTGAAGATGACCATCTGGGATTCTGGAAATGCCCGACCCATGCCATCGCAGTCCACCACCGGCAGTCCGGCGCGGATCGCCAGGAGCAATGGCGCCAACCCATTGCTGCCGCCAATCTCGATCGGGAATACGGCAGCGGCGCGGCGGCCGGTGATGCGCTCGAGCTTGCGCAGTCCAGTAATTGCCTCGCGCCCGCTCGGCAGCTTTTCCAAGGATACGGTCGGCGCACCGATCCAGCCACAAGGGGCTATTAACGCGGCATCGTCAAGCGAGTCTACTTCCATGAGCTCGACCGTGCCCTCTGCGCCGATGAGCGTCTCGAGCTCGATCAGTGAGCTCGCGGGATCTCCGCCGCCGCCCGAGCCCAGGAAAGCGCAGCCACGCGCGAGATCGGCCATGTCGATTCTCGTCAGGTGCCGAGCATGTGCGGTCCTTGGCGCCTTCATGGTGCGGCACCCGCAGAGGCGAGATCGCCAACGACCTTCACCCGCACCTGCGCGTGCGTGCCGGGGAGGTAGCTCAGATAGGTTTCGTCGACATCCACGGTTCGCAGACTGCTGCGATCGGCGCCGGCGGCAACGGCACTATCACCGGCTTCGCGTTCGAGGGAACGCAGCATCTCATCGCGACTGATGTTGCCGTAGGCAACGATACGGTCAACTTCACCGCCGACCAACGCCACTGCGGCACCCACGGCGTTGGCGACCGCCGCGTAATTTGGAATGATCACCGACGAGGCACCCTTCAGCGTCTTGGGAACCAGGATACTGCCACCGCCGACGAGAATGACGGGCACGTCTCCGCGACTTGTCTTCATGCTGTCCAATGCATCCTCGAAAGCCTGCCGGAACCGGCGCAAGATCTCCTCGAGCGCGCCGGATGAAAGCAGCGGCACTCGCACCGCATTACCGAACGAGGCCTGACCGCTCTTGACGGCGATGTCGCTGGCCGTGAGATGGGAGCCGCCGAAAATATAAGACTCCTCGAGCAGACGAAAGCCCACCGAATCAGGGCCGATGCGGATATCACCGCTCGATGCAATGTGGATACGCGTCCCGCCCCCGAGCCCTACCGACAATATGTCCGGCATGCGAAAGTTCGTGCGGATCCCACCGATATTTACGGCTGCCGCTGACTCGCGCGGAAAGCCACCCACCAACGCACCGATGTCGGTGGTCGTGCCGCCCACGTCCATGACGATGGCATCCTGGAGGCCGGTCAGAAACGCCGCTCCGCGCATGCTGTTGGTCGGTCCGGAGGCAAACGTCAACACCGGTAGCTCGGCTGCATAACTCGCGGTCGCCACCGTGCCGTCATTCTGCGTCACGTAGCAAGGCGCGTGCACACCGAGCGTGCTTAGAGCCGTAGCGACGGAGTTCATGATTGCGCGTGAGATATCGATTAGCGAGGCATTGATGATCGCCGCGTTCTCCCGCTCCAGAAAACCGATCCGGCCGATGCTGGCCGACGTCGTGATAGCGGCCTGCGGTAATTCCTCACGGAGGATGGCGGCTGCGCGTTCCTCCATGTCGCGCCGAAGAGGCGCGAACACGCAGGTTACCGCCACGGCACGAATCCCCTGCGCACGCATCGCAGCCGCCGCATGGCGCACCGCCGTCTCGTCGAACGGCGTGTTGTCAGTGCCGTCAAACTCGTAGCCCCCAGGCAGCTGGAACGTCGGGCCGCTGACGTGCTGCTTAAGATCCTCGGGCCACCCGCTCAGAGGCGGCACCGCGGCTGCGGCCTGGCCGGCCAGTCGCACCACGCCGACCCGCAGCAAACCCTTGCGCTCGACGAATGCGTTTGCGAAATGCGTGGTGCCGATGACGATGCGCGAGATAGCCTCAGGCTGCGCGTACCCGGACTCGAGCAGGGCGCGCGTGGCCGTCACGATGCCGCCGCTGATGTCCGCCGTTGTAGGGCGCTTGACAGATGCCACGACGGATCCGTTTGCTACCAGCACCGCATCAGTATTGGTGCCACCGACATCGATTCCTAAACGCATGGCTAGCATCCTACTGCCAAGGTCAGGCGGCCCCTGCGGTACGGTGGGTAGGACAGGCGGGTGCGGTGGGTAGTGCTATGCTTTGAACGGTATCCGGCCACACACGATATCAGTGACTGATCCGATCCCTACAAAATTTTCGCCTCCAGTGCGAACCTCACAGCAGGTGCTGCGCGCGTCGCTGTTGCGGCGACTCGATGACGGCGTTACGTCGCGCCGCCTGACGCTGATTCACGCGCCGGCCGGCTACGGCAAGTCGAGCCTGCTCGCGCAATGGCATCGAACGGTACGGGAACGGTCCTTCGAAGCGGTCTGGCTGACGCTCGAAGAAGAAGAGTCGGACGCGCTGCAGTTCGCCCACTCCCTGTTGGCTTGCATCACCGGCAGTCGGGTCGATGAGAGCACTCCGCTGCGGACGGCAATGTCCGCGATCGTCAATCGCTTCGTCAGGACAGCTGACCATGCGCTCGTGATGCTCGATGATTTCCAACGCTGCGCAAGGCCGGAAGTCTGCAGCTTCCTGCGGACGCTGATCCGACTGCTGCCAGAAACGGTACACCTGGTCATCGCCTCGCGTGATCGGCCCAATCTCGCGTATGCGGAGCTCGCCGCCGAGCAGGATCTGCTCGAAATCGGACCGGCGGACCTGCGTTTCAACCTCGAGGAGGCTGCGATGGTCTTGTGCAGCGCCCCATCGATGGCGCTTCGCGCCGATGACGTCCGGCGACTCGTCGAGCGCACCGAAGGCTGGCCGATCGCAGTGCAGATGACGGCGTTATCGTTGCGTGCGGGAGCGGACCGCGGGGAGCGCATCGCAAAGTTCACCGGCGCGGACTGGCAGCTGGCCACCTATCTGTCGGAGCAGGTCCTTGTGGGACTGCCGGCCGACATCGAAAATGTCGTGACCGATACTGCTATCCTGAACCGGGTAAACGGCGAGCTCGTAAATCTGCTTTGCGGTCGAAGGGACGGCGCAATATTACTCGAGGAACTCGAGCGCCAGGATATGTTCCTCGTTCCCCTGGACGCGGGTCACCTGACCTATCGTTATCACCAACTGTTCGCCGAAATACTGAGCTCGCGTCTGCAACGGCGCGACCCGGAGCGATTCCGGCATCTACATCGGCTCGCTGCGCAGTGGTTCGCCGCCCACAGCTCTGTGCGGGAGGCCGTGCGCCACGCGCTGTCGTCCGCGGACTCCATCCTGCTGGCAAACGTGCTCGACAGCGCGGGCGGCTGGCGCATGATTCCCGAAGGTCGAATGGATGCGTTAGCCTTGGGTCTTCCGCACCTGTCCGAGAACACGATTGCAGCCTACCCGCGTCTGGTACTGGCGCAGGTCTACCAATTCATCAAGCAGGGTGAGATGGATGCTGCTCGATCCCGCTACGACGCATTTCGGAAAACGGCTGCCGGCGCAAATCTGGCGCCCGGCATCTGGACCGAGATTAATCTCGTCGGCGAGGTGTTGAGCGACTACGAGAATGCACCGGTACGGCTCGAAGACCTACTCGCCAAGGAAGCCGTGATCCGTAGCCTACCCTCGTACGATCACCTGATGCTGTCGAACGTCTACGAATCGCTCGGAAGCAAGTACTGCGAGTGCGGCTGGCTCGAGCGCGCGATAGAGCCCACACGGCGAGCCCGCGAGCATCATCAAGCGCTATTGTCGCTGTACGGCGAGCTGTTCACGCATTTCCTGGAAGCGCGCGTCGTACTGGCGCAGGGGCACCTCCAGGAGGCTCGCGTCATTCTCGAGAACGCGGCCGCCCGCATTGACGACGCTTATGGTTCCCGCTCTGACTTGGCCGCAAACTGCGCGGCCCATCTGGCCGAGGTCAAATTCGAACAAGGCCAGTTGAGCGAGGCCACTTCTCTCCTGGCCTGGGCGCTGCCGCACATGGAAAAATCGGACGGCTGGTTCGAGGTCTATGCGTCAGCCTTCGGTGCCGCCATCCGCGCCACCCTGGCCACCAATCCCGGCGAAACACTGGCGATCATCCAGCGCATGCGCGCCACAGCGCGGCGCCGTCACCTGCGACAACTGGAGTTGCTGGCCGACATTCACGAATTAGAGATGCTGATTTGCGCTGGGCGGCTGCATGATGCGTTGGCGCTCAGCGCAAGTTTGGGGCTCGAGGAATTCGCGGACGCGATGCGCGAGGAATTTCCGATCTATAGACAAGTCGCAATCGCCGCTTCCCTATGCCGCATCAAGCTGCGGCTGTGCGTCGATGATCACGCGGCCGCCCTGAGCGAAATCGAACTGATGCAACGCTGGACACGGCAGCACGGGCACGGCCGACTGCTCATATCGCTTGCCATCCTGGCGGCTCAGGCGCATGCACTGGCAAGCGATGCGCGCAAGGCCACCGCTAGCTTCGATGAGGCGGTGAATATGGCCATGTTCCAGGGCTTCATGGGGCCGTTCCTAGACTCACGGCGGTTCCTCGTACTCCCGACACCGGACGAGGATACGGAAGATGAAGGCGTCACCGACCCGGATCGGTTCCGGGACAAGTACCTGCGGCGACTGCGCAAGCTGTTGCGTGGTGCCGCTTCCGGTCATGCCGAATCCAAGCTGCTCAGCGTTCCGGAGCTGCTAACGCTGCGACACCTCGACAAAGGCTACACCAACAAAGAGATCGCCCGGCGGCTTCAGATTTCGCCCAACACGGTTAAATATCGACTCAAGTCGTTGTTCGCCAAGATGGGCGTGACCTCACGTCGCGAGGCCGTACAGCTGTCACGGACGCAGGGGCTGCTGACCGGCCCGGTCGGGACGACTGACTCGAACCGCCTTTAGTCCGTTGCCCTGGCAGTCTCGAATAGTCTGAACCGCGGGCCTTTAGCAGCACCGGGCCGTGATTCACCCGGGCGGTTTTGGCGCTACAACGCGCCCATACGTGCGTCTTAGGTAAACGAGAGATTCGTGCTCGGCGCACTGCACAGCCAACACCTTCGCAATGATGATCGCATGAGTTCCGTAATCATGAGCTGCCTGGAATGCGGCATGCATGGTGGCGGCCGCGTTTTTAAGATGTTGCGCACCGGCGATACCATCATCGCTCCATTGCCCGCAGGAAAAATCGAAGGCTAATCCGTCAGCTGTGCGACCGGCGAATGTCTCGGCGATAGCAGATTGCTCTGCAGAGAGTAGATTGACCGTGAGAAAGCCATTGCTTAGGATCGCGTGGACGACCGGACTTCGCCGATTGATGCATACGAGAATGGTGGGCGGGTCTGCACAGACGGACGCGACCGCGCTGACCGTGACTCCGTAGCGGCCTGCAGGCCCGTCTGTTACCACGACTGAAATGGGCGCAGCGACGCGGCACATGGCTTCAAGAAAAGCCGCCCGCATCTGAGCCGCTTCTAGGGCTTCATTAGCCACAACCAGTCCGGAAACGCCTGTGAACTTCGAAGACACTTAAATTCCCAAATTCATTTCGTCAATCAGAATCGTCTCCTGCCCGCGTTGCAGCGGCTGAATCTCGCCGGGATTCTGTTTTAATGACATGCGGTAGGTGAACCGGTCCCAGGGAAATGACGAATACAAAAGTCCCATGGGCGATCCATCGACATTCCGCATCAGGCGGCGGAAGCAGAAAATCGGATCGCCTGGTTCCATATCCAATGCGGGTGCGATTGCCTCCGACGCTGGAGCCGCGCTCAGAATCTGCTCCGCGCTTGCGACCACATGACCACGCATTCTCCATAAGTCGATAAGTTGCATGGAGCCCAATAGCTCCTCGCTGATGCCCGTTCCGTAGCGGAGGGGAATATGGACTGAGCTATGTTGAACCGGCGCACCGTTTCGCGATCGTAACCGAATCACCCACAAAACCTTCTCGGTTGTGGGCACTGCCAATGTTTCAGCAAGTATTGCGTCCGGTATGATCCAAGCAAAATGCAAAACCTTGGGCCGCATATCGAGGCCCTCCGCTCTGTGCATCTCGAGTTCCTTTTGTACATCGATAACTACTGGCGATAGCCGCGGCAAAATCTGCGCAGCGCGGCCTTTGCTGCGCTCAACTAACGCGGCTCGATCCAGTTCATCGCAGGCACGCCGTATGGTTATTCGGGAAACCCTAAAGCGGGTTTCGAGACTCAGCTCGCTTGGCAATGCGCCTTCTTCGTCATAGCGGCCTGACAATATCTCGTCTCTCAGTCGCTGAAAGATAATTTGATACAGTGGCAACTGCGGTTCACGTTTTCTGCGGTTGACCCTCAGCACCGACGCACCAGTGGTTCTCATATAGGCATTCCTTTATTTTGCGGACCGAGTGCCAGCCGGGTCCTTATATGTACGAAAATACTCGAGGACTTCCGAGACGGGTCGGACGTCCGCATACTTCTTATGTATGTCGTAAAGATTGGCGAAGTGGGGACTTTCGTGCACATCGGCCACGCATTCTTCCGGAACCGTGACTCGATAGCCACGCGACAGTCCGTCCACGACCGTCGCCCTCACACATCCGGAAGTCGAACCTCCGGTAACCACGATACTGTCGCAACGATGCCAGACCATCAAGGATTGAAGATTGGTCTCATGAAACGCCGACGGCATCAGCTTGTTGACGACGTAATCCGTCTCGGCGACTATCAAGCGAGAATCTAGTTCAGCGCGCACAGAGCCGCGCTTTATGTTCTGCAGAGAATCCGCGGTGTTGTCGCGTGACCCAAACACTCCGCAGTCTGAGCCATCAGAGGTAAAGGCAACGTACGTCCAAAAAACTGGTAGCGAACGCTTGCGCGCCAAAGCAGCCAGCATGTTGATGTAGTCCAGCTGGACTGGGTCGTTTTCATAGGCATTCGCATACTGCCCGACCGCGGTGTAGGCAAGCTGGAGATCGACGTTGATGAGCATGGGACGTTCACCGAAACCATACCGCAGGTGGGTGGTCGAGGCGCGTAACTCCTGGAACATGACACGTGCCGTTTTATCCGAATATTCCACGGTCGTACTCTCAGCCCGCCTGCATCTCAGGTTGCACGATTGCACCGTATTTCACGACGGCCTGCCCATCCAATAACAAGGTACAACCACGCATCGGAAAATCGAGGTGGCAAGCAGTATCGTTCACACCACCAAGTTCCGTGTTTGGCCCCATTGAAAAGAGGACATTGCCATAAAAAGCCAGGCCATGAACGCCGATTTCTGCATACGGCTCAGTCGTTAACGCAAGATGATCCCACCGTGCGCGTTCGTTCAATCCCCAACCAATATGCGAGCAGGCGTAGGCGCGGCTATCATTGAAGCCTTCGATGTAGCCGCGCAGCAGCATCGCATCTAATCCATCGCCTTCGATGTGTGTCACCATGGCATCGCTAACGGTCAAACGTATTGGCTGCTGCACGTAACGACGAAAAGCGTTCAAAATGTCACCAGGCATCAACACCACCGTGCCATTGACGCCGGCATCGTTGCCATGGGTGAGCAAAAATCCTGAGGGAAAGTGGTCCCAGCGCCCCGGCGTGTCGGTAAAGCCATACTCGGTTAGCACAGGATATTGACCAAGTTGATACGCTAAATCGGTGCCATGAGGCGACGTGACTCGCAGTTCCCTGGCTGCTCGCAATAAAGTTTCGCCGTATTCTACACGGCGACGAATATCTTGATTCGGAAACAAAGCGCGCAGGACGTCGAAGGGTTCATGCACGAACAGCATGCGCGGCCCAGCTGCGGTTATCTCGTTTTGTTCGTGCGAGAAGAGTAAGCCCATTAGATCAATGATGATGTCGCTTCGTTTTAAAGCGTCGATCGCCGCCCGATTTGCGGCAAGCGGCGAGC
>CAZZXZ010000092.1:0-13982 GCA_964658135.1 uncultured Acetobacteraceae bacterium
GCTTCGGTAATCAACGCCAGTTTTTGCCGCAGGGCCAGCCAGCTGCGAAAGGTACTCAGAGAACCGTGTTGCAGCACGCCGGCGGCCGGTTGGCCGGCACCGACGCCCAACCCGGCGCGCGCTTTGACCTGCGCATCGTGTTCCTGCACCATCGCTTCGATGCGTTGCTGGGGATTGCCGCCGGCAGCCACCAGAGCTTGGCTGGCTTCTTCGACTTCGTCCTTGTCAAGATCGAACTGCGACTGAGCCAGGCCCAATTCGTCCTGCAGCTGATCTTTTTGCACGGATTTCGCCGTGGCGAGATCCGCGGTCATCTGCATCACCCGCTGCTGATCGGCATCGAGCAAGCTCTGCGATTTTTGCAGGCGATCCTGAATCTTCAACGCCGCCGGGCTCAAAGGCGGTGGATGAGCCTCCACGTCGCGTAGGGCGGCGGTGAATGCGAGCGCGAGTTCATGATCGGCAATTCGCAGTGCGCTTTGTGCCAGAGGTTGCTCGACGGGCGTCGTCGCGAGCGCAGCCAATCGCTGCGCCGTGGCGTAGCTGCTTTCGTCCACCAATCCCGCCGAGGTCAACGCGGCGGTGCGTTTGGCAACGATCTGGGGCGAGGGGGGAGTGGTGCGCCACCACGCGATGCCGGCGCCGATGAGCAGCAATGCGAGGGCGCCAGCGAGTAATTTCTGAATCATGATTCGTAATCCCAGCCGGCCCACTCCGACGCAGCGACTCGGTTAATGCCAGTTTCCCAGCGCAGCGCGCGCCGGTTGATTGAGCGGACGGGCAAGCAAGCCCGTGTCCGACACGCGGATCGCGTATCGCGCCTCGTCGGCCATCGGCAGATAGGCGGCGGTACCGTAGACTGCGTCGATCCAAGGAATCCAAGCCTGATGTTCGTGCAAGAAAGTCCACAAGTCGAGTTGGTCAGGCTGACTCAAGGCATACACGGTCCGCGGCAGGCGTTGTTCGTCCTCGAGGCGGGTGTAGCGACCGCTGATACGGTCCAATCGGTAAGCCGCCTTGAAGCCGACGAGGTTCGCGATGGGCTTCCACGTGAGAATTCTTGCATCCATTTCCCATTCGTCGCCGCGCAGCGCGAAATCCGCGCGCTCGCCGCCCGGGAAGGTGAAGACGCCGTTGAACTGATGGTATCCGATGCGGGTGAATTGCAACTCGCCGGCGTCACGCTCGGCGTGGATGGGCTGAAAGGTACGTAAGTTCGCCGCAACTGCCAACGCGCCGGCGGCCAGGATGAAAAGCACGACTGCGGCAACCGCGCGGATCGCACCGCTGCCGATGCGCCCTCGGCGAAAGTTTCGCACGGAACCGATGAGGACAAGAATACCGAAGAGCCCAAGAACGACGATCAGAAGATTGAATGTCATGGGTCGGTATTCTGACGGAAGCGGAAAATTCTAACGGGAGCCGGAACCGAACCTCATGGGACTAACAAAAACACTTAGTTCGGTTCCGGTGTCTCGATAGACATTATATTGTTCGCCGCGATCACGTTCATTTGCAAGCGTTGTGTGCTAGATGACACAAACTTAAGCGCGATCGCGTAGGTCGTCTCGCTGTTTCACTTGTTGGTATTATATTCGGCTAGTCTGCACGGGTGTCCAGCCCGTGGTGGCATCGATGAAGCGCGAGGCCGCCTTCGTCGGCAACCGAGAGGTGGGTAGGTAATGTGGATCGTTGAAGTAGCGCTGCGGCGGCCGTACACGTTCTTGGTGATGGCGCTGTTGATTCTTCTCGCGACGCCGCTGGTTCTGCTCAGGATGTCGACCGACATTTTTCCAGAGATCAATATTCCGGTCATCAGCATCGTTTGGACCTATACGGGACTGTCGGCGCAGGAAGTCGGTAACCGCATCACCACGGTGAACGAGAAAAGTCTCACCACCACGGTGAACGACATTCAGCACATCGAATCCGAGTCGCTGGCTGGTTTTTCGATCATCAAGATATTCTTTCAACCGAACGCCGACATACCGACGGCCATCGCGCAAGTCGTTTCGCTGGAGCAATCGATTCTGCGGCAACTCCCGCCGGGTATCCTGGCCCCGCAGGTGCTACGGTATTCGGCCTCGAGCATTCCGATCATCCAGCTCGCCCTCTCCAGCCCGTCCATGACCGAGCAGGCGGTGTTCGATGCGGCGGTGAATTTCCTGCGTCCGCAGCTGGTGACCATCCCGGGCGTCGCCATTCCCTATCCCTATGGCGGCAAGACGCGCGTCATTTCCGTCGACCTTGACACCAACGCGCTGCTCGCCAAGGGTTTGACGCCTAACGATGTGGTCAACTCGGTCAACACCCAGAATCTCGTACTGCCGTCGGGAACGGCCAAGATCGGCGCGACCGAATACGTATTGGCGACCAACGGCTCGCCGGACACGATCGCCGAACTGAACCGCATTCCGGTGGTCACCCGCAACGGCGCAACCACCTATCTAGGCGAGGTGGCGCACGTGCGCGACGGTTTCTCGCCGCAGACCAACATCGTGCGCCAGAACGGTCGGCGCGGTGTGCTGCTGCCGGTCATCAAGAACGGCGGCTCCTCCACGCTCGATATCGTCAGCTCGCTGTTCCGCCAGCTGCCGATCGCCGAGCAAATTTTGCCGAAAGACATCAAGATCACCCCGCTGTTCGATCAATCGGGTTTCGTGCGGGGCGCCATCAGCGGCGTGGTGCGCGAGGCCCTCATCGCTGCGTGCTTGACGGCCGCATTGATCCTGCTGTTTCTCGGCAATTGGCGCAGCACCTGCATCATCGCGGTGTCCATTCCATTATCGATACTGACTTCGATCATCATCTTGTATGTCGTCGGCGACACGCTGAACATCATGACCTTGGGTGGGTTGGCCCTGGCGGTCGGCATCTTGGTCGACGATGCCACCGTCACGATAGAAAACATCGAACGCCACATCCACTTAGGTTCGGATCTGCACAAGGCGATCCTCGACGGCGCTGGCGAAATCGCCATTCCCGCCTTGGTCTCGACCTTGTGTATTTGCATCGTGTTCGTGCCCATGTTCTTTTTGACCGGCGTGGCCCGCTACCTGTTCGGGCCCTTGGCCGAAGCCGTGGTGTTCGCGATGCTGGCATCCTACGTGCTGTCTCGCACCCTGGTGCCGACGCTCGTGATGCTGTTGATGAATGATGCGCCGCACGATCCCGATGCGAAGCCGAATTTGCTCGCGCGCGTGTCGCGAGCTTTCAATGCCCGCTTCGAAAACTTTCGCGCCGGCTACTCGGTCGTGCTTGCCGGCGCGCTCACGCATCGCCGCCTCTTTGCGGGAATGTTTCTGGGTTTTTGCGTCCTGTCGTGCGGCTTGGTGTTCATCCTCGGCCGTGATTTCTTTCCCAGCGTCGACGCCGGTCAGATCCGCCTGCATATGCGATTGCCGTCGGGAACGCGGATCGAAGAGACGGCACGGGTGGCGGATCAGGTCGAAGCGGTGATCCGTACCATCGTCCCACCGCGCGATCTCGGCACCGTGCTCGACAATCTGGGCGTGGCGGTCAGCGGCATCAACAAGTCCTACAGTAATTCCGGCACGTTCAGCAGCCTCGATGGCGAGATCCAACTGGCTCTCAACGAGGGACATGGGCCGACGGCTCGTTACGTCGAGGCGATGCGCCGCGAGTTGCCGCGGCGCTTCCCGGGCGTCGAGTTCTTCTTTCAGCCGGCGGACATGGTGACGCAAATCTTGAACTTCGGCATGCCCGCGGCACTCGACGTCAAGATCATGGGCGCCGATATACGGGTGGACTACGACATTGCCGCGAAACTCATGAAGCAGATGCGAAAGGTGTCGGGCACCGTGGATACCCACATCCATCAGCGGCTCGACCTGCCCACCCTCTCGCTCGCGATGGATCGCACGCAACTGCAACAGCTCGGATTGAATCCCACCGACGTCTCCAACGATCTGTTGGTATCGACGGCCGGCACCAGCACGACGTCGCCCGCATTCTGGCTGAATCCTACCAACGATGTGGTCTACAGCCTGATCGTCCAATCACCGCAATATTCGATCGACAGCCTGGATTCTCTGTTGCGAACACCGGTGCGTGCCGCGACGGCGCCGGCGGGCAGCGCTTCGCAATTACTGAACAACTTGGTGCACGTGACGCCCGCCGCCCAGATGGCGGTCGAGTCCCGCTACAATCTCGAACCGGCCATCGACATCTACTCCAGCGTGGAAGGCCGCGACATGGGCAGCATCGCGAACGAGTTGCAGCACTTGGTGGATGCGTTGCGCCCCGATTTACCGCGTGGCGTCAGTATCGAGATCCTCGGTCAGCTGCAAACCATGAACACCTCGTTTTTTCAATTGGGTGTGGGACTCGTGATCGCGGTGATCATGGTCTACCTGCTCATCGTCGTGAACTTCCAATCCTGGCTGGATGCCTTCGTCATCATTACCGCGCTGCCGGCGGCCCTCGCGGGGATTTGCTGGATGCTGTTGTTGACGGGCACCACGTTGAGCGTGCCGGCGTTGACGGGCGCCATCATGACGATGGGCGTCGCGACCGCGAACAGCATCCTCATCGTCTCGTTCGCGCGCCAGCGGATGGGTGAGGGTCTGGACGCCTTGACGGCCGCGCTGGACGCCGGCGCCACGCGCATTCGGCCCGTGTTGATGACCGCGCTCGCCATGATCATCGGTATGATTCCCATGGCGTTGGGACTGGGCGAAGGGGCCGAGCAAAACGCGCCGTTGGGCCGTGCCGTGATCGGCGGCCTGTTGTTCGCCACGGTGTCGACTTTATTTTTCGTGCCGGTGGTCTATGCCGGCATTCATCGGCGCCTGGCACGAACGCGACGAGAGCAATCCGCGGGACCCGTTTCGGGTGCAGAAGGAAATCCACTCCATGTCTGACGCAGTGACCCCTAAGATGCCTGACGCAGCGACGCCCAAAGTCTTGAAGCGCGCCAAGTTGGCGGCGGTGGGCATCGTCACGCTGCTCATCGTCGGCGCCGTCGTCGTGCTGCTGCTGCGCGGTTTGCACGCGCGCGCCCTGCAAAGCGCCGCCGCGGTGCATGCCACCGATTACGTGACCACCACGATGCCTGTAATGAACGCCGACGGCCTTCCCGTGATGCTGCCCGGAACATTGCTCGGTGTAACCGAGGCGACGCTGAATGCGCGCAGCAGCGGCTATATCGTGCGGTGGTTGAAGGACATCGGTGCGCCGGTGAAGAAGGGCGATCTCTTGGCGCAGATCGCGGCGCCCGAAATCGATCAGCAATTAAACCAGGCCGAAGCCGCCCGGGCGCAGAGCGCCGCCAGCGAGTCGTTGGCGCAGAGCACGGCGGAGCGCTGGGAAAGTTTACGCAAGAAAGACGCCGTCACGCAGCAGGACCTGGACGAGCGCGTCAGTGCCTATCGACAGGCGCAATCGGATCTTGCGGCGGCCACCGCCAACGTCGCGCGGTTGCGCAGTCTGCAGGGTTTCAACAACGTATTGGCGCCGTTCGACGGCGTCGTCACACGGCGCAACATCGACGTGGGCGATCTGGTCAATGCCGGCAACGGCGGGGCCGGCAGTGCGTTGTTTTCCGTGGCCCAGGTCGACCCTCTGAGGTTGTACGTGTACGTGCCGCAGAGTTATGCCAAGCAGATCAAAGTGGGTGATCAGGTGACGGTGACCTTGGCGGAGCACGCCGGCCAGAAATATCAAGGAGTGATCGCGCGCAGCGCCGGTGCGATCGATACGGCCACCCGCACCATGCAAGTGGAAATTCGCGTGCCGAACCCGAAGGGTGAGCTGATAGCCGGCGCGTACGTGCAGGTGTTGCTGCCGATCCAGGGCGACAACACGGGGTTGGTCGTGCCGACCAACGTGCTGTTGTTCAGACCGTCGGGTACCTACGTGGGGGTGGTCGACGGCAGCAGCCACGTGCACTTGACGCGGGTGACGCTCGGCACCGATTTCGGCACCTCGGTCGAAGTGTTGGCGGGCGTCAATGCCGCCGATCGAATCGTCGTCAATCCGGCGGATTCCCTGGCCGACAACGATGTGGTGACGCTCGCCGTGCCCCCACCCGCGCCGAGCGACCATCCGCCGCCGACATCGGTACCCGCTGCGCCACGGTCGACCGGTTGATGCCGATGCGCCGAGCACGGTGCCGCGGGCTCGGGCTGTCGGCGGTATTCATCGTCGCGAGTCTAGCCGGCTGCGCGGTCGGTCCCGACTACAAGCGGCCGGCTGCCGCGGTACCGGCGGACTGGCAGCCGGAAGCTCCCTGGCACGCCGCGGTTCCGAGCGATGCAGAACTGAAAGGCAACTGGTGGGAATTGTTCGAGGACGCCGCGCTCAATCCGCTGGTGGAGCAGGCATTGCGAAGTAACCAAGATCTCGGCGTGGCGGCCGCACGGCTCGACCAAGCGCGCAGCCAGGTCACGGTGGCCAAGTCCTACCTCTATCCGTACGTGGGGTTGCAAGCCTCCGCGGCGCGCGCGAAGATCTCGGCGAATCGCCCGTTGACCAGTTACTCCACGGCGAACGACTCCACCGTACAGAACAATTTCGGCGTGGGTCCTTCGGTGACCTACGAGCTCGACCTGTTCGGCCGGGTGCGCCGTCAGGTCGAAGGCTATCGGGCGGCCGCGGCGCAGCAAGCGGCCGATTTCGAGAACACACGCTTGGTCGTCACGAGTCAATTGGTCAACGATTATTTCACGCTGCGTGAGCTCGATGCGGAGATCGCGGTGGTGAACCACAGTCTCGATCTGGAACGCGACGCGCTGACCTTCATCACGTCGCGACACGACCTGGGTTATGCCACCGGCTTGGATCTGGCCCAACAGCAGGCGTTGGTGCAAAACAGTGCGGCACAGCTCGATTTGCTGCAGGTGCAGCGGGCGCAGAACGAACATGCCATCGCTACCCTGATCGGCACGCCGGCGCCGAGTTTCAGCATCGCGCCGGTGACATCGCCTTTTCATCTACCAACGCTGCCCGTCGGGCTGCCCTCGGATCTGTTGCAGCGGCGTCCGGACGTGGCCTCCACCGAACGTGCCATGGCGGCCGCCAATGCGCGCATCGGCGTGGCGCGCGCCGCGTATTTTCCGACCATCGAACTGATGCCGGTGGTGCCGAATTTCGGCTTCGAGAGCGCAGCGATTTCCACGCTGTTGAATGCGCCGAGCCAGCTGTGGTCGATCGGTTTATCGGCCAGCCAGACGCTGTTCGATGCGGGTAGAACGCGTTCCAACGTGCGTATCGCGGAGCAAGACTACACGGCAGCCGTGGCCACCTACCGGCAAACCGTGCTGACGGCGATGGAGGAGGTCGAGAACGGCATCACGGGCCTCGCCTCGCTCGGCCTCGCGGCGGAACAATCCGATGCTAGCGTCGAAAGTGCACAACGTGCTTTCGATATCGCAAGCGAGCGCTACAAAGGCGGGGTGGCGATCTACCTCGACGTGCTTACGGCGCAGCAGACGCTGCTCGGTAATCAGCGCCAGGCCGTCCAGATTCACGGCCAGCAATTCGTCACCGCCGTGTATCTGATCAAGGCGTTGGGCGGGGGCTGGCAAGTTTCGGACCCAGCCGTGTCGCAGACGCGCTGAGACGGATGGTCTTCGCGCGGGTGCGCCGGTAGACTGCTTGAAAATGTCCGTGCCCGCCAAAACCCGTGAATATCGCTATTACGATTTCGTGATGGCGGCCTACGTGTGTGTGCTCTTGTGCTCCAACCTCATCGGGCCGGCGAAAGAGACGTCGATTCCAGTGCCTGGGTTGGGCACGGTGACTTTTCTGGCCGGCGTGCTGTTCTTTCCCATCTCTTACATATTTGGCGACATTTTGACCGAGGTGTATGGCTACGGCCGCGATCGGCGGGTGGTCTGGGCCGGATTCGCGGCGCTCGCCTTCGCCTCGATCATGGCCGCCGTGGTGGTGCACTTGCCGCCGTCCGCGAGTTCGCTCGGCAATCAGGCCGCGGTGGAGGCGATCTTCGGCAACACCCCGCGTATCGTCGCGGCCTCGATAACGGCGTTTCTATGCGGTACGTTCGTCAACAGTTACGTGCTGGCGAAAATGAAAATCTGGACTCGTGGGCGGTGGTTGTGGACACGCATCATCGGATCGACGCTGTGCGGCGAGCTGGTGGATTCAGTGATTTTCTACCTGGTCGCTTTTTACGGCCGCATTCCCGAGCGGCACCTGGTCGACCTCATGTTCACTCAATACGCGTTGAAAAGCGGCTGGGAAATCGTCGCCGCGCCGCTGACCTACCGTGTAGTAGCATTCCTTAAGCGCGCGGAAAACGAGGATTACTACGACACGGCCACCAACTTCACGCCGTTTTCCTTGAAAACCTGAGGCCGTGCAGCGGATGAGCGAGACACCAAAAATCGTCGTGATCGACCGCCTGCAGACCGGCGAGTCCGCCAATCCCTCGCCCGAAAAAATTCTTGCGGGAATTCCCCGTACCCGGGTGTCGAATCAGTACGCGGAAGATACCCAGCAGTTCTTCTGTGGTCTGTGGACCAGCACCTGTGGGAAGTGGCGCGTACGGTACACAGAGCACGAGTTTTGCGTGCTGATCGAGGGCCGCCTCCGCATCGAGTCGCGCGACGGCGAAAAGCACGAATTACGCGCGGGCGACGCGTTCGTCGTGCCCGCGGGCTTCGAGGGCATCTGGGAAGTCGTTGAACCGTGCAAGAAATGGTATGCGATTTTCGAGGCGTCGAGCGCGCTCAAGCAGTCTCGCGAATGACCGCCGCCAAAGTCTCGACGATGCGCGAGATTTGCGCCGGCTGAATGATGAGCGGGGGCGACATGGCGATCACATCGCCGGTCTGCCGGACCATCACGCCGCGCGCGAAGCACTCGACGAATACGTCGTAGCCGCGCGTGCCCGGTCTGCCCGGCCGCGGCTCCAACTCGACGGCGCCGATCAGACCGAAATTCCGCACGTCGATCACATGCGGTAGGCCACGTAAGGAATGCATGGCGTCTTCCCATGTCGGAGCCAACGTGGCCGCCCGGGTCAGCAGTCCCTCGTCGGCATACACATCGAGAGTCGCCAGAGCTGCCGCACAGGCGACCGGGTGCGCAGAATAGGTGTATCCGTGAAACAGTTCGATGGCGTTTTCTGGTCCCTGCATCAATGCGTCGTGCACTTTCCGCTGCGAGAACACCGCCCCCATGGGTATTGCGCCGTTCGTGAGTCCTTTGGCCGTGATCATGATATCGGGCGTCACGTCGAAGACCTGGGCGGCAAAGGCGTCGCCGATGCGACCGAAGCCCGTGATGACCTCGTCGAATATCAACAGGATGTCGTGCCTGTTGCAGAGTTCGCGCAAGCGCTGCAGATACCCCACCGGCGGCAGCACCACACCCGCCGACCCTGAAATGGGTTCGACGATGACGGCGGCGATGGTCGATGCATCGTGCAGCGCGATCAAACGCTCCAGTTCGTTGGCGAGGTGCATGCCCCAGGCAGGCAGTCCGCGAGAAAACGCGTTGTGCGCGAGGTCCAACGTGTGCGGCAGATGATCCACCCCGGGCAGCATCGACGAGCCGTAGATCTTCCGGTTGTTGACGATCCCACCCACCGAGATGCCGCCAAAGCCGCCGCCGTGGTAACCCTTTTCGCGACCGATGAAACGCGTCCGCTGACCCGCGCCCCGTGCGCGATGGTAGGCGATGGCGATCTTGAGTGCGGTTTCCACCGACTCGGAGCCGGAGTTCGTGAAGAAAATGCGGTCCAGACCGGGGGGGGCGATATGGGCGAGCCGATTCGCGAGCTCGAACGCGATCGGATGTCCCATCTGGAACGCCGGCGCGAATTCCATCACGCCGAGTTGTTTGGTCACGGCGGCGGTGATTTCGCGGCGTCCGTGACCGGCGTTAACGCACCACAAGCCCGCTACCGCATCGAGCACCTGACGCCCGTCGGGCGTCCAGTAATACATGCCTTCGGCGCGCGCCAGCAACCGTGGGCTCGCCTTGAACTGTCGGTTCGCCGTAAACGGCATCCAGAACGCGTCGAGAGAATCGGTGGCCGGTGCCCGCACGGTTTGGTCCGGTATGATTTTTGCGTTCATCGAGAGCTCCTTGACGGCGGTGAGCGAATTGCCGCCGATGAACGAATGATAAGGAAAATCGACATTGACCTCAATTTCCGCTGTCAATTAGCCTCGAGTGTTTAATATAATGCACAGCATGAACGTGGACGTCGGTGGGCATTTAAAGTCGGTGCGACAAATGTACGGGCTGTCGCAGCGCGAATTGGCCAAGCGTGCCGGTGTGACCAACGGCTTGATTTCGTTGATCGAACAGAACCGCGTCAGTCCTTCGGTGAGTTCGCTCAAGAAGGTGCTCGACGGCATTCCCATGGCGCTCGCGGATTTTTTCACGCTTGATTTGGCCGGTCAGCCGCAAGTGTTTTTTCCGCGGGCGGAATTGGCCGACATCGGCTCTGGGGCGGTGGAGCTGCGCTTGGTCGGCGGTCGGCTGGGCCATCGCAGCATGTCGATCGTGCATGAACGCTATGCGGCCAATGCCGACACCGGTGAGGCGATGCGGACCCATCCCGGCGAGCAAGGCGGCGTCGTCGTGAAAGGCAGGATCGAGTTGTCCGTGGGGACCGACTCGCGATTGCTCGGGGTGGGCGATGCGTATTATTTCAAGAGTTCGCTGCCGCATCGTTTCAAGAACCCGGGTCGCGATGAGTGCGAGATCGTCAGCGCGAGTTCGCCACCGCCGTTTTGACCGGTCCATCAGGTAGCATAGGGCGATGAGCAACCGATTATGCCGATGAGAATGGTCACCGTGGCCGCGACCCAAATGGCCTGCGGTCCGGAGCGCGATGCCAACGTGGCGCGCGCCGAAAAATTGATCCGCCAAGCGGCGCAGCGCGGCGCCAACATCATCCTCATCCAGGAGTTGTTCGAGACACCCTATTTTTGCAAGGACCACTCGCCCCGGCATTTCGATTTGGCGCAACCGCTCGAGGGTCACCCGGCGGTCGAGCAGTTTCGTCGCTTGGCGCGTGAATTGGGCGTGGTGTTGCCGGTGAGCGTCTTCGAGCGTGCCAATAACGCGTTCTACAACACCTTGGTGATGATCGATGCCGATGGCGCGGTGCTCGGAAGTTATCGCAAGTCGCACATCCCCGAAGGGCCTGGGTATCACGAAAAATTCTACTTCTCGCCGGGCGACACGGGTTTCAAGGTGTTCGACACGCGTTTCGCCAAGCTGGGCGCGGCGATCTGTTGGGACCAATGGTTTCCGGAAGCGGCCCGCTGCATGGCGTTGATGGGCGCGGAAATTTTGTTGTACCCCACCGCCATCGGCTCGGAACCGCAGGATGCCGGTTTGGATTCGAGTGCGCACTGGCAGCGCACCATGCAGGGCCATGCGGCGGCGAACGTCATGCCCCTGGTCGCGTCGAACCGCATCGGCACCGAGACGGGCGACAAGTACACCATGACGTTTTACGGCTCGTCGTTCATAGCCGCTCCCACGGGCGAGAAAGTGGCGGAAGCGGATCGGGTCGGCGAGAGCATTCTTACCGCCACGTTCGATCTCGAGGCGGTGCGCCAATACCGACAGGCGTGGGGCGTGTTTCGCGACCGGCGGCCGGATCTGTATCGCCCACTCCTGTCGCTCGATGGGCGCGGCTGAGGGCGCCTTGGCGGAATTGGCCGAGCTGCCGCAGGATCTCGTCTTCGTCGATCTGGAAACCACCGGGGGCAACGCGGCCTACCATCGGATTACCGAGGTCGGCATCGTACGGATGGCAAGCGGCGCGGTGGTGGAAGAGTGGAGTGCGTTGGTCAATCCGGAATGCCGCATTCCCTCTTACATCGAGGGATTTACCGGAATCACCAACGACATGGTCGCGAACGCGCCGCGCTTCGCCGACATCGCGGCGCAAATTCTCGACAAACTTCGTACGCCCACAGCCACCGCTGCCGCGCCGGTGTTCGTCGCGCACAATGCACGCTTCGACTATGCGTTCCTGCGCACCGAGTTCCGCCGCCTCGGCGTGAATTTTTCGGCCAAGGTACTGTGCACGGTCAAACTGTCGCGGCGGCTGTTTCCAGAGTTTCCGCGCCACAGTCTGGATGCCGTGATGGAGCGCCATCGGTTGACCTGCAGCGCGCGTCACCGGGCCTTGGGCGATGCCCGAGTGTTGGGGGATTTCTGGACCCTGTTGCAGCGCGAGGTGGGCAGCGAGAAGCTGGCTACGGCCACGCAGGTGGTGTTGGGTGCGCAGCGGCTGCCCGCGTATCTGGCGCCGGAGTTGGCCGACGAACTGCCGGAGGGGCCCGGGGTTTATCGCTTCTTCGGCGCGGACGGCGTGTTGCTCTACATCGGCAAGAGTCATTCGTTGCGAACGCGTGTCCTCGGACATTTTACCGGCGAAAATTCGGACGCCAAAGAACAGAAAAAGGCGCGGCTGGTGCGCCACATCGACTGGGTCGAAACCGCGGGCGACCTCGGCGCGCAGCTCACCGAAGCGCAGTGGATCAAGGCCCAGAAACCGCTGTTCAACAAACGCCTGAAGACCCAGGACGATACCCATACGCTGCAAGCGGTGACGGGCGGTCACGCTGTGCACTTGGTCGCGCTGGCCGACCTTGGCCCGGGTGAGCTGGCGAATTGCTTCGGTTTGTTTCAATCGTCCAAGGATGCACGCAAGGCGTTGACCGACATCGCGAGGGCGCACGCTTTGTGTTTGAAGGTCTTGGGACTGGAGACGGCCGCCGGCTCGTGTTTCGGGTTTCAAGTGGGCAAGTGCAAGGGAGCGTGCGTCGGTGCCGAGCCGCCCGTCATGCATGATCTGCGTCTGCAGTTGGCGCTCTCGGGGTTGAAAGTCAAACAGTGGCCGTTTCCCGGGCGCATCGCTCTGCAGGAAGGTCACGCCGACTACCACGTCCTCGATCCCTGGGTATATCTAGGGACCGCGCGTTCGGAGGATGAGCTCGCGGAAATCTCGCAGCGGCGGCCAAGCGCCGCGTTCGACGTGGACGTCTACCGGATATTGGTCCGCTACCTGACGAAAAATCCGCAGGCCCGATGGCGCAGCCTGCCCGGGGCGACCCATCCTGATCTGCAGGTCGTGGACGTCTCTTGAGCGACGACAACGTCCGCTATTGGATCGCCACCGCTCCGGTGGGTGCCGCGTCGGTGCTGGCCGAGGAGCTGGCGCAATTCGGCGCGCTCGACATCCGGGAGCGCAGCCACGATGTGAAGTTCCAGGGCACGCTCGAGGTCGGCTACCGAGCCTGTCTGTGGTCGCGCACCGCAACGCGCGTGCTGCTCAGTTTGGGGTCCATCGATGCGACCAGCTCGAAAAACCTCTTCGATGCGGTGAAGCGCATGGACTGGACCGAGCACATCGCCGCCGGCGCGACGTTGGCCTGTGCCTGCAGCGGCGGTAACGAATCCATCAGGCACACGATCTACGGCTCGCAACTTCTCAAGGATGCGGTGTGCGACGCGCTGCGCGATGCCACCGGGGAACGCCCGAACATCCAACCCGAGCGGCCCGCGGTGTTATTGCACCTGCACGTCGAAGGCCCCACGGCGCTGGTGTCGGTGGACTTTTCCGGCGAAAGCCTGCATCGGCGTGGGTATCGCGGTGAGAGCGGGCGCGCCCCGGTGAAGGAGAATGTGGCGGCCGCGGTGCTGCTGCGCGCCGGGTGGCCTGCGGTCGACGAACACGGCGGCGTGTTGGTCGATCCGCTGTGTGGGTCCGGCACGTTTCTCATCGAGGCGGCGTTGATTGCGGCGGACGTCGCTCCGGCGTTGGCGCGGGACTATTTTGGTTTCTGCGGCTGGCATGGTCACGATGCGGCGTTGTGGGAGCGCCTGTGCGAGGAGGCGCGTACCCGGCGCGCGGCGCGCACGCCGCGGCGTTGTATCTTCGGGTCGGACCTGGATGCGGACGCGGTGCGCATTGCCCTCGAGAACGCGGCGCAGGCCGGGATGCTCGATTGGCTGCACGTCGAGAG
>CAZZXZ010000093.1:0-13972 GCA_964658135.1 uncultured Acetobacteraceae bacterium
CTCCCGACACCCTGGTTCGAAGCCAGGTACTCTATCCAGCTGAGCTACGGGCGCGTGTTCCCACCGGCGGGATTCTACCTGATCGTGGTCCTCGGCGTTTTGTCGTTCATTGGCAGTGGATAAGCAGATGCAGCATGACGTTTTCCCTACCGCGGTTGCGGTGCTTGGCGTTCCAGACCTTGGCGCTCCGCTGACCCGGGCCCAGAAGCGCTTCAATCATCTGATCGCGCGTCTCAAAGTCCAGCGCAACGAGCTGGCGACCTGGCAGGCCTTTCAACGGGTCTACCACCAACGTTTGGCCGACGAGTATTTGCCGCTCACCGAGCAGCTTCGCGAACGGCGCGTGGCGCTGGCGCACTTGCTCGATCGCGCGCTCGCGGGCAACTTGCTCGGCAAACGCGACGCCAACCAAGCGCGCGGGATGTTGTGCCGTCTGCTCGGCACGTTGTTGGCGGATCGGGTCGAACCGGAACTGGTCAAACTGCATGACAAGTACGCCGCCGCCAGCTTCGGCGAAGAGCAGCAAAACGAAATGGAGGCGCTGCGCACCCTCGCCGAAGACACTTTTGGAGTCGACGTACGCGGGTACCACGGCAGCGAATCGCCGGAGGAATTGGCCGACTGGATCGACGACCAAATCCACTCCACGCGGCGTCGACCGCGCAAGGCGTCCAAACGTAACAAGGACGCGGCGGCCGACGCCGGCGGTAACTTCGCCGTTCGGGACGTGTATCGAAAGCTGGTGAGCGAATTGCACCCGGACCGGGAAAGCGACCCGGCGGAGCAGGCGCGCAAGACGGTGCTGATGCAACGGGTAAATCAGGCTTACAAGGCGGGCGATTTACTCGGCTTACTGGAATTACAGCTCAGCATCGAGCAGATCGATGCGACCACCCTGTCGGGGCTGCCCGCCGAACGGCTCGGTCGCTATCTGCACGTGCTCGAGGAACAATCGGATCGGTTGCGCGACGAACTGGCGACGCTGGTCGCACCGTTCAAATTGGCGGTCGGCGAAACTCGCGCACACAAGCTCACGCCTGCGGCGGTGACGCGGGCGTTGAACGCCGATATTCGTGAAATGGCGGGCCTTTTGCGGGCCGTCGAGGCCGAGCTCACGAGCTTCCAAGACATCCGGCTTTTACGGCAGAGCCTGCGTCAGTGTGGGATTCGATCACAGGATGGCGCCGACGCTTGAATTCGGCCCGCGGGGCCTCAAATCCGGTGTTACCGAAGCGCCTGTGCGTGGCGACGAATGCTGGCGGCTGATGGACGATGGTCGTAAGATCGTCGCCTCACGCCACAATTCCATGATAACGAGAGGATTCCCGATGAAGGCTTGGCTACCACTCACGCTGGTTTTCGCACTCGGCTCGGCCGCCCATTCTCAGGCGACCTGCACCTATCCTGCGTCTCCGGATGCGCCGCCCGACGGCGCGTCGGCGACCAAAGATCAAATGATCGCCGCGAAGCATAAGTTCGATCAGTACAACAGCCAGATGAACGCGTACCTCGACTGCATCAAACTCGAAATGGATTCTGCGGTGCCGAAAGACCCGTCCAAGTTGTCGCCCGACGAGAAGAAGAAAGCCGACGAGAATCAAAAGGTGCTCACGCAAAAGAACAATGCGGCCGTTGACGAACTGCAGGCGAACGTCGGTCGTTTCAACGAACAGTTGAAGATCTACAAGGCGAAGAACAAACAGTGACCGGAAGCCGGCGCGGCACCCGTCGTCGCCGCGCGCTCGTCACCCACGACCCATGCAGGCTGGTACGCTCATCACACCGCGACTGGCCGAAGAGGCGATCAACTCTCGGCTGACGTGTTTGCCCATCGAATCGCTGCCGTTGACGCAGTGTGTCGGCGGGACGCTGCGCGAAAATGTCTACGCGGAGCGCGACCAGCCGCCTTTCGACCGGGTCACGATGGACGGTATCGCCGTCGACAGCGAATCGCTGCGGCGCGGAGTGCGCCGATTTCAGATTCAAGCCACCCAAGGCGCCGGCGCGCCGCCTCTGAAACTGACGCGTGGCGACAACGCCATCGAAGTGATGACCGGTGCCATGCTGCCGCATTCCGCCGATTGCGTGATTCCGGTCGAACAGTACGAGGTTGTCGATGGCATCGTGTCCTTGAACGTGCCGGTCGCACCGGCTCCATATCACAACGTCCATCGTCGCGGCAGCGACAGCCGTCAGGGCAAATTGCTGTTGGAGACCGGAACGCTGTTGCGGCCTCCCGAGATTGCGGTGGCCGCCTCGGCCGGCATGGCGCGGGTACGCGTCAGCAGTCAGCCGGCGATCATGATCGTGTCGACCGGCGATGAGTTGGTGGAGCCTGGCGAGCCGATCGCGGATTACCAGATACGTCGGTCGAATGCGTACGCGGTGGCGGCGACGCTGCGCAATCGCGGCTTCGGCCGTGTCGGCGACGACCATGTCATCGATGACGAGACGCTGCTTCGCGAACGGCTCGCGCTGCATCTGACGACTCACGAGGTCATCATTTTGAGCGGTGGCGTTTCCATGGGGAAATTCGATTTGGTGCCGAAAGTGCTCATGCACTTGGGTGTCGAGGAGGTCTTCCACAAGATCGCGCAGCGGCCCGGCAAGCCCATGTGGTTCGGCATCGGCCCACACGGTCAAGCGGTGTTCGGATTGCCCGGCAATCCGGTGTCGACGCTCGTTTGTCTCATTCGGTATGCGATTCCGGCGATGGCGCAGGCGATGGGCACGCGACGCGAGGAGCCCGAACGCTTGGCGCTGGCGAGCGCCGTGGAGTTTCAACCGTCGCTCACCTACTTTTTGCCGGTGGCCATCGAGCACGACGATTGGGGCCGGCCATGGGCGACGCCGCGGCCGCCAAACGGCTCGGGTGATTTTTTGAGTCTGGCCGGTACCGATGGCTTCGTCGAGCTGCCGCCGGGTCCGAATACCTACCCGCGAGGCTTCGTCACCAGCGTCTATCGCTGGTAGGCTGAAAACCGCATGCAGCAGCCACTCGACCGGTTCGCACGGCCCCTGCACGATCTGCGCATTTCGGTCATGGATCGATGCAATTTTCGCTGTCCCTATTGCATGCCCAAGGAAGAGTTTCATGAAAACTATAAGTTTCTGAAATCTCAGGAACGCCTGTCGTTCGACGAAATCGTTCGCTTGTCACGCCTGTTCGCGAGCCTCGGCGTACGGAAGCTGCGGCTTACGGGGGGTGAACCGTTGCTGCGGGCGAACCTTGCCGACTTGATCGGCGATCTGACGGCGATTACGGGGATCGAGGACATCGCCCTGACCACGAACGGCGTCTTGCTGGCCCAACATGCCGTCGACCTGCGCGCCAATGGGCTGCGCCGCGTGACCGTCAGTCTGGACACACTCGACCCGGCGGTTTTCGCCCGCATGAGCGGCGGCTTTGCAGTCCTCGATCAAGTGCTGCAGGGCATCGAGGCGGCCATCGCTGCCGGCTTGTCGCCCATCAAGATCAATGCCGTCATCGAGCGTGGCGTCAACGATCATACGGCGCTCGGCCTGGTCGAGCGCTTTCGAGGTCGGCCCGTCATCGTGCGTTTCATCGAATTCATGGATGTGGGCAATCGCAATGCCTGGCGCCCGTCCATGGTGGTACCGTCGAGCGAACTGGTCGCGCGCATCGCGGCGCGTTGGCCCATGCACCCCGTCTCGGAGAACTACCGCGGCGAAGTTGCCCAGCGTTGGCGTTTCGACGACGGCGCGGGCGAGCTCGGTTTCATCTCGTCGGTATCCCAGCCGTTCTGCGGTGCTTGCAACCGCGCGCGGTTGTCCTCCGAAGGGAAATTGTTCAGCTGCCTGTTCGCCACCGAGGGTCTCGATCTGCGCGCTGCCATTCGGGCGGGCGCGGACGACGCCGAATTGACGAACCTCATTCGGGGCAAATGGTCGGGTCGGACCGACCGCTACAGCGAATTACGCAACGAACTGCGCCGCGACGCGGCGCCCGTCAAGAAAATAGAAATGTATTACATCGGTGGATGACATGGCATTTACCCATTTGGATGGCGAACGCCGACCCACCATGGTTGACGTCAGCGGCAAGACCCCCACCCAACGAACCGCGGTGGCCGAGAGTCGAGTCCGCTTCCCGCCGAGCGTGGCGGCGGCCTTGCGCGAGAACGGACTGCGGTCGGCGAAAGGACCGGTATTCGACACCGCCATCGTGGCGGGCGTAATGGGCGCCAAACGCACCCATGAGCTGATTCCCTTCTGCCACCCATTGGGAATCGAGAAATGCGCCATCACAATCGAGATGGACGGCGACGATGCGTTGATTCGCTGTTCGGTGAGCGTGCATCACAAAACCGGTGTCGAGATGGAAGCGCTCACCGGCGCGAGCATCGCGGCGCTGACCCTCTACGACATGTGTAAAGCACTGTCGCACGACATCGTGATAGGCGATACGCGCCTGCTTGCAAAAGACGGCGGCAAGAGCGCCTACGGGCTCGGCGTCGGCGCATGAACGAGACGCCTACCGTTTATGGTCTGATTCTCGCCGGCGGATCGAGTACGCGAATGCTTCAGGACAAAGCCACCCTCCTCTATCGGGGCAAAACGCAGCTTGATCGCACTTTCGACCTGGCGAGCCGGCACGTGTCGCGAGTCTTCGTCTCCGTGCGCCCGAGTCAGCTGGTGGAACCGATTCGCGCGGCACGTCCGCTCATCGTCGACTCGGTCGAGGGCGCCGGACCTCTGGTCGGCATCCGCTCGGCATTCGCGGCTTTCCCCGATGTGGCGTGGCTCGTACTGGCGTGCGACCTGCCCTTCTTGTCGGACGCGGCGCTCACGCAGCTGC
Organism: uncultured Acetobacteraceae bacterium; assembly: GCA_964658135.1. Classification (GTDB taxonomy): domain Bacteria; phylum Pseudomonadota; class Gammaproteobacteria; order Steroidobacterales; family Steroidobacteraceae; genus Bog-1198. The sequence continues at coordinate 4,820 of CAZZXZ010000093.1, forward strand.
TGGCAGCCAGGGACCCGTGTCTTTTGGCCACTGCCTACACCAGCGTAACCGACGGTTTGCCCGAGCCACTGTGCGCGGTGTGGGAACCGGGCGCTGCGGCGGCCGTGACGGCCTACCTCGAGGGCGGCGGTCATTGCCCGCGCAAATTTTTGATTCGGCACCCGACGCGGCTGCTCGAGCCGCGCGACCGGCGCGCGCTCGACAACATCAATACGCCCGAGGAATACGCACAGGCGCAGAGCTTGTTGAGCGCGGTGGATGCGCCGACCGCCGACCGTACCGCTCCAATGCAACTCACGATTCAGTACTATGCGCTGCTGCGCGAGCAAGCCGGCCGTTCGCAGGAATCGCTACGAACTTGGGCGGCCACGCCGTCCGACGTGTTGACGGAATTGACCGCCCGTTATGGCTTCACGCTGACGCGCGATCAGATGAAAGTGGCGGTGAATAATGAATTTTCCGACTGGTCACGTCAGCTCGAGCCGGGCGACGCCATCGTCTTCATCCCACCGGTGGCCGGCGGATGATGTCGTTTCGTTTGACGGACACCGCGATCGATACCGAGTTCGCGCGCCGCGAGTTGTGCGACGGCGGCGCAGGCGGCTACGTCAGTTTCGAAGGATGGGTGCGCGATTACAACGAGGGCCAAGAGGTCGTCCGGCTCGAATACGAAGCGTTCCAAACGTTGGCCGTGACGGAAGGCACCCGCATCCTTGCCGAGGCATTGCAGCGGTTCCCACTCAAGCATCTGGCCTGCGTTCATCGGGTGGGTTCGCTCGAGCTCACCGAAATGGCGGTCTGGGTCGGTGTGAGCGCCGTCCATCGCGGCGAGGCCTTCGATGCCTGCCGATTCGTCATCGACGAAGTCAAGCACCGGCTCCCGATTTGGAAGAAGGAACATTATCGCAACGGTGATTCCGGCTGGGTGAATTGCGAGCGCTGCGCGGCGGCGCCCCTGCATTCGACGCACCACAAACACGATGCAGCCTGATTATTCACGACAGACGCTGCTCAAGGAGATCGGCGGCGCCGGCCAAAGCAAACTCGGCGCGAGCCGCGTCCTCATCGTCGGTGCCGGCGGACTCGGCAGTCCCGTCATTCAATACCTGGCCGGCGCCGGTGTCGGCCACCTGGGACTGATCGATCCCGACGTGCTCGACGCCAGCAATTTGCATCGTCAGCCGATCTACGCACTGACCGCCTGCGGACGACCGAAAGTCGAGCTGGCGCGCGCCGCCGCGCAGGCCATCAACCCAGCGGTCACTGTCGACACTCATGCAATCCGCTTCACCGCCGACAATGCCCTCGCGTTGGTGCGCGATTACCATGTCGTGGTCGATTGCAGCGATAACTTCCGCACGAAATTCCTGCTGAACGACGCAGCCGTCCTTGCCCAACGACCCGCCGTGTTCGCCAGCGTTTATCAATACGAGGGCCAGCTGCAGGTTTACAAACCCGAACCCGGTCATGCGTGTCTACGATGTGTGTGGCCGGATGCGACCGCCGATGGCTTGGTGGGCAACTGTGCCGAAGCCGGGGTGCTCGGTCCGGTGCCCGGGACGTTCGGCGCACTGCAAGCTTTGTTGACTCTGAAGATTTTGTTGAATATGCCAGGGCAGCTCGGGGGCGAACTATTGCTTCTGGACTTCATGAATTTCTCGAATCTCAAACTCAAGGCGCCGCGCCGACGCGGCTGTACCGCGCCGACTTGCAGCTTGATCGACGGCATCGCGCGCGAGGCACGCGACATGGAAATTGTCCTACCGTCGCTCGAGGCGGCGATGGCGCAGGGTCTCGAAGTAATTGACATCCGTACCGCCGAGGAGGCCGCGAGCCATCCGACGGCGGCGCGGCACATCGAGATGCAAGCCTTGCTACACGATCCGGCGTTGCTCGCCCGCTCCGGCCGCTATGTGCTCGTCTGCGCGTCCGGTAGACGTAGTCTGGCGGCGGCTCGTCACCTTCGCGAACGCGGATTTAGCGTCCAATCGTTGCGCGGCGGACTGCAGAGCTTGACTCACTGAGCGATGCAGGTCGACAGCAAACTCCCCGACGTCGGCACCACCATCTTCGCGGTGATGTCGCGGCGTGCTCTCGCCGAGGGTGCCTTGAATATCGGGCAGGGGTTTCCCGATTACCCCATCGATCCGCGGCTGGCGCAGTGTCTGGGCGATGCGGTGGCCGACGGCCACAACCAATATGCGCCGATGGAGGGGGCCATCGAATTGCGCGAACGAATCGCCGCAAAGCTGTTCGCGACCCATGCGCTCGAAGTCGATCCGGACACCGAAATCACCGTCACCTGCGGCGCCACCGAGGCCTTGTTCGACGCCGTTCAAGCGGTCGTCCACAGCGGCGATGAAGTCATCCTCTTCGATCCGGCCTACGACGCGTACGAGCCTGCGGTCCGCTTGGCCGGCGGCCGCTGCGTGCGAATCTCGCTTCGTCCACCGGCATTTCGTTTTGATTGGGATCAAGTCCGCGATGCGCTGACTGCACGCACACGGCTCATCATCATCAACACGCCGCAAAATCCCTCCTGTTCGGTGGCGGATGCTCATGATCTCGACGCCTTGGCGGCGCTGATTCGTGACCGTCCCATCACCCTTCTGGCGGATGAAGTGTACGAGCACGTGGTGTTCGACGGACGACGACATGTCTCGGTGCTCGGCCACGCGGAACTGCGCGAGCGTAGTTTCGCCGTGTTCTCGTTCGGCAAAACGCTGCATGCAACCGGTTGGCGGGTCGGCTATTGCATCGCGCCCGCTGCCATGACGCGAGAATTACGCAAGGTGCATCAGTTCAACACCTTCAGCATCGCCGCGCCGCTGCAGCACGCGATAGCCCGCTATCTCGCTCATTCTCCCACCGCCTGGAGTGGCCTCGCCGGCTTTTTCCAGGCCAAGCGCGACGTACTGGCTGAGCGCCTGAGGGGTTCCGGCTTGGAGCCGGTGCCGGCCGCCGGAACGTACTTTCAGCTCATCGATTACGGCGCGCTGAGCCGCGCCATCGATGTGGAGTTTGCCGATCGCCTGATCCGAGAGGCGAAAGTCGCCACCATTCCCCTCTCGCCATTCTATGCGGTACCGCCGACGATGACGCTGCTGCGAGTGTGTATCGCCAAAAGCGATGCCACCCTGGAGTTGGCCGCGGACCGCCTATTGAGTTTCGCGCACCGCGCGTAAGTTCTGCGCCGGGGCGCGTACCCGTCACGTCCCGTATCGTTTCTTCACGGACGGCAGACTCTGCCGCTGGCGTATGCGGGCGGCGTCCATCAACATGCGGCCGGCCCACCGATAGACGTTGTTTTCCTTGACCGTGCGGCGCATCAGACTCATGCGATCTCGACGCTCGTCGCGGCCCATGCGCATGGCGATTTCCATGGCGTCCGCGGTTTCGTTCACGTCGAAGGGATTGATGAGCACCGCTTCGACCAATTCACGCGAAGCGCCGGCGAAGGTGCTCAAGATGAGCACGCCGTCTTCGTCATCGCGCGAGGCGACGAATTCCTTGGCCACCAGATTCATTCCATCGTGCAAACTGTTGACGAGACAAAAATCCGCCGCTCGGTACAGTTCGAACACCTGTTGCGGTTCCTGGTGTTGATCGATCAAGACGATGGGCAGCCATCCGCCCTCGCCGAACTTCGTGTTGATGCGCTGCACCTCGGCGTACGTCTGCTCTTGCAGTGATTGGTAAGCGGGCAGCGTGCTGCGCGACGGGGCGGCGACCTGCAACAGACTGAGGCGCCCACGATGGCGGGGGTTCTTGTCGAGCAATGCCTCCAACGCGTGAAAGCGTTCGATGATGCCCTTGGTGAAATCCCAACGCTCCACGCCCAGACCGATCACCACATCGGCGCCGATTCGGTAGCGTTCGCGCACGCTGCCGCGGCAGGTCGCGACATCCGGCATCGACTTGAGCCAGCGGGGTGGCCACTCGATCGAAATGGGATAGGCCGCGACCCGGCACACTCTGCCTTGCAGCGTCACGGTCATTTGTTCGTGATCGATCTGGCACTCGACGAAACGATCGACCGTCTCGAGAAAATTCTGGCAGTGATAGCGCGTGTGAAAACCGAGGATATCGGCCGACAGCATGTGCAGGAGGATCTCGCGTTTCCAAGGACACACCCCGAACGTCTCGGCATTCGGCCACGGGATGTGCCAGAACAGGGCGATCGTGGCCTTCGGAATCTTGGCGCGGATCAATTGCGGCAGCAGCGCGAAATGGAAGTCCTGAATCAACACCACCGGACTGTCCGTATTGGCTTCCGCGGCGACCACGTCCGCGAATTTCGCGTTCACTTCCTCGTAGGCACGCCAATCGGACGGTCGAAAAGCCGGTCGCACGTACGCGAGATGACAGAGCGGCCAAAGCCCCTCGTTGGAAAATCCGTAGTAATAGCCCTGTTCTTGTTCCGGCGTCAGCCAAACTCGGCGCAACCCATAAGCGGGATCGTCGGGTGGCACGCGGATTTGGTCGAAGCGGTCCACCGTTTCGCGGTCGGCAGGACCGGCGCCGTGCGCGATCCAGGTGCCGGCGCAGGCGCGCATGATGGGCTCGAGCGCCGTCACCATGCCGCTCGCCGGCACTTGCACCACCGGACGATGATCGGCGTCGTAGTTGTGGATGTACGGTTCGCGGTTCGAGACGATCAAGACCTGCGAGGACTTCAAATGGTCGTGCACCACCTGCTTCAATGCCTGCGGAGTCCAATTCTCCCTGAAGTCGATTTCCAGGCGTTGTTTCTGCTCGGCCTCGGCCAGCACTTGGCGCACCTGGGTGAGGATCGGCCGCGACGACAGCGGCGATTCGGCGTTGTCGAGAAATCGCTTGCCGCGAATGTCGCCGATCAGCACGTTGACCCAGCGCCGCAACTGCAGCCACGCGAGCAGCACCACCAGCAGCGCCAGCAACAGCACCGAGATGCCGATGAATACCAGGACGAAATCGCGCGCGCTGCGTTGCCGGCGATCCACGAAACTCAGATCGTGCAGCATCAACACGCGAAACGGTACCGGTTCGGCCGCGTCGAAATCGAATCTCGAGACCTGCACGGAGCCGGATGCCAGCTGCGCCACGCGCGGCGCGTTACTGATTCCCCGTGCATCTTGTTCGCAGGAAACCGCCGGCGGCGTGCGCTCCGTCTTGGCCAGCGTCGCACCGTCCGGACGGCACACCAGGATCGCCAGCAGGCGCTCGTCGGTGGTGACCTTGGACAGATAGGCGCGCAAGTGCGGTTCGTCGCGCTTGGCGGTCAGATCGGCAATCGATTCCTGCATCGAATGCATGACCAGTTGCGAACGCAACTCCACATCGGAGCGGAACCACTCCGCAAGCAACCGCTCGATGTACGGGAGCCCCACGTAGGCGACGACGCAGGAAGCTAACGCCACGGGCAGCACGAAGCGCAACAGGATTGAACGAAACATCACGGCACAAGTTACCTAATAATGTCCGGCGCGTCTCGACTATCCCCGAACCTTGAGCTATTTTGACGCCTGCATGCAAACGCTCGCGCCTCTCCCCGCCCTCGACTGGTGCGTGTTCCTGGATGTCGACGGAACGCTGATCGAGCTGTCCGACAGCCCCTTCGAGGTCCGCGCAAGCCCCGCACTCAAAACGACGCTGCAGCACGCAGCCGCCGGATTGAACGGAGCGCTCGCCCTGGTGAGCGGTCGCAGCATCGATTTCTTGGATGCGCTGTTCGCGCCGGTTCGTTTACCGTGCGCCGGCCTGCACGGAGTGGAGCGCCGCGCGGCGTCGGGCATTGTGGAAGGCGCCCGTTTCCACGACGCGCGACTGGACGCCGCGCGCGAGGCGCTCGGCAAGCTCGTGCAAACCCATCCCGGAACGCTGCTCGAGGACAAGGGCCGGACGCTCGGCGTACATTACCGGATGGGCCCGCAATTCGAAGCGCCGGTGAGCGCAACGGTTGCCGCAGTCGCCGCCGCGCTCGGCGCCGATTTCCACGTGCAGGCCGGCAACATGATGTTCGAAATCAAACCGCGCGGATGCACCAAGGGCGGCGCCATCGAGGCGTTCATGCGGGAGGCGCCCTTCGCCGGCCGTAAACCGGTTTTCGTCGGCGACGATCTGACCGATCTGGACGGTTTCGCGGCGGTCGAGCGGCTGGGCGGCTGGTCAGTCGGCGTCGGTTCTCGAGTCAAGGGCCAATGGCAGCTCGACGATCCGGTGGCGGTGCGAGATTGGCTGGCCGGCGTCGCAGCGCTCGGCGTGCGCACCACGGCAGGTTGAGGCGCACGCCCCGCCGCGGGTCAGGCGCACGACCGCCGCGCGTCAAGGTCGGATTTGGCCGTTGCCGCGGATTACGTACTTGTAGCTGGTCAGCTGTTCCAAACCGACCGGACCGCGGGCATGAAATTTGTCGGTACTGATGCCGATCTCCGCGCCCATACCGAACTCACCACCATCCGCGAATTGAGTCGACGCGTTGTGCAAAACGATGGCGCTGTCGACGCGCGCAAGAAACCGCTCGGCGGCGACCGCATCGTCCGTGACGATGGCATCGGTGTGCTGTGAACCGTACTGTTCGATGTGTGCGACGGCGGCATCGACGCCATCGACCACGCGCACCGCGATGATGCTGTCCAGATATTCGGCGTACCAATCTTGTTCGGCGGCGATCTTCACGCGCGCATCGACGCGCTGGGTGGCCTCGTCGCCGCGCACCTCGCAGCCCGCCTCCAGCAGCGCGGCGACCAACGGCGCCAAGTGCGTCGCGGCACAGGCTCGATCGACGAGCAACGTTTCGGCCGAGCCGCACACGCCCGTCCGCCGCAACTTCGAATTGAGCACGATTCGCTGCGCCATCGACACGTCGGCTGCTCGATCCACGTACACGTGGCAAACGCCCTCGAGATGGCCGATCACCGGGACGCGCGCGTCCTTTTGAACCCGCGCGATGAGGCTTTTGCCGCCGCGCGGCACGATCACATCGATGTCCTCGCGCATCTCGGCGAGCATGTAGCCCACGGCAGCACGATCGGTCGTCGGCACCAGCTGAATGCACGCGGCGGGCAGACCGGCCACGTGCAGACCCTCCGCCAGGCAACGCTGGATGGCCGCATTGGATTGCATGCTTTCCGACCCGCCCCGGAGAATCACGGCGTTGCTCGATTTGAGGCACAGGCCGCCGGCATCGGCGGTGACGTTCGGTCGACTTTCGTAGATGATGCCGATCACGCCGAGCGGTACGCGCAGCCGCTCGATGACCATACCATTGGGTCGCGTCCACTGCGCCAACACGGTACCGATGGGGTCGGGCAGTCGATCGATGTCGTCGAGTCCGCGCGCCATGGCGTCCACTCGTGCCCCATCCAGTTTGAGTCGATCGAGCAATGCCGCGGACAGCCCTCGCGCCGCGGCCTCGCGCATGTCGTGCTCGTTGGCCGCGACGATCTTGTGGCTGCGGGCGCGCAAGGCGGCGGCGGCGGCCGACAAGGCGCGGCTCTTCAGATGACTCGGCGCCACCGCGAGGGCGCTCGCCGCCGCCCGTGCGGCACGACCCATGGCCGCCATGAGCTCGGGTACCGCCTGCGCGGTCGAGCTCGAGGTCGAGGTCGAGGTACTGCACTCTAAGTTCATATGGTTGATCACACGGTTTTCATGACGACCAGATCGTCGCGATGCACGAGCTCGTCGCGACCCCTGAACCCTAACACTTTTTCGATCTCGGCGGATTTTCGACCCATGATGCGCAGCGTATCGCCGTCCGAATACGCACAGATTCCGCGTGCCACCTCGGCCCCGTCGGGACCTATGATACTGACGGTATCGCCACGCTCGAAGCGCCCGACGGCGCGGGTGACACCGGCCGGCAACAAGCTTTTGCCGCTCATCAAAGCGTGCACGGCGCCGGCGTCCACGGCAATCGCACCGGCCGGCTTCAAGGTACCTGCAATCCACTGCTTGCGGGTTGCAACCGGTGTCGACGACGGCACGAACCAGGTACAACGCTCGCCTGCCTCTATTCGCTGCAATGGGTGTTGCGCCGCGCCCCTGGCGATGCACATGTGGCAGCCCGCGCCCACCGCAATTCTGGCGGCCGCCAGTTTGGTCTGCATGCCCCCCGACCCCATGGCGCTGCTGCTGCCCCCAGCCATGGCCTCGATGGCGGGCGATATCTCGAGCACGCGCGGAATGAATTCGGCCGTCGGATCGTCATGCGGGTTGGCGCTGTAGAGTCCATCGATGTCCGACAACAGCACCAAACAATCGGCACCGATCATTTGGGCCACTCGTGCCGCAAGGCGGTCGTTGTCACCGTAACGGATCTCCGCGGTGGCCACCGTGTCGTTTTCGTTGATCACGGGCACCGCACCCAACGCCAGCAACGTGTTCAGCGTTCCGCGCGCGTTCAGATAACGGCGGCGCAACTCGGTATCGTCCCAAGTCAATAGAATCTGCGCGACGGTGATGTCGTGCACCTCCAATAATTCTTTGTAGGCATGCGCGAGCCGGATTTGCCCCACCGCGGCGGCGGCTTGACTCTCCTCGAGACGCAACTTGCCCGGACCCAACCTCAAATGCCGACGACCGAGCGCGATTGCTCCGGAGGAGACCAGCACGACCTCCTGTCCGCGCCTGCACAGGAACGCCACGTCCGCCGCAAAACTCTCCAGCCAGCTGCGGTTCAAGCTCCCGAGTTCGGTATCCACCAGCAGAGCCGAACCAACCTTCACGACGATGCGTTTGGCATCGGCCAAGCGATGAGCAGCAGTTTTACGGTCGGTGATCGTCATGAATTCAATTTTGCCATTTACTTGAGCAAGCAACCTTTCCTAATATCCACGTTCATCATAAAGTGCAGCGATCAACAGAGGGCGACCTTACGTGGGCAGAGAGTACGAACCGACCGTCGGACAGTGGTACGAGGACCTCGAGAACGAAGAAACGTTCCAGGTGCTCAAAGTGGACGAGGATAAAGAAACCGTGGAGATTCAGCATCTGGACGGCGATGTCGAGGAACTCGACGTGGACGGCTGGGCGGAACTCGACCTCGATCTAACGGAAGAGCCGGAGGGGTGGTCGGGCTCGAAAGCGGAGAAAGATGCCGAGGAAGAGGACGACGATGAAGATTGGGACGAAGATGACGACGAGGATGACGAAGACGACCTCGATGACGAC
>CAZZXZ010000094.1:0-13968 GCA_964658135.1 uncultured Acetobacteraceae bacterium
CGGCGCGCATGGTGAGCCGTGAAAACGACTTGTTCCGGCTCGCATTTTCCGGCGACGTATTGGCCTACTTCGATACGCACGGCGAGATGCCGCTGCCGCCGTATGTGGAACGGGCGGCCGATGGCGCCGACCGCGAACGGTATCAAACCGTCTATGCGCGGGCGCCGGGCGCGGTGGCGGCGCCGACCGCGGGGCTGCATTTCGATGCCGATTCCTTTGCCGCGTTCGAGCGCCGCGGCGTGCGGCACACGTTCGTGACCCTCCACGTGGGGGCGGGCACTTTTCAACCGGTACGAACGGACGATATCGAATCCCACGTCATGCACGAGGAGTACCTCGAGGTATCGGCGGACACCTGCGCAGCGATCAACGCCACACGCGCCGCGGGCGGGCGGATCGTTGCCGTGGGAACGACGGTGGTACGCGCTCTGGAAACCGCCGCCGGCCGCGGCATGCCGCTGACCCCCTTCAAGGGTCCGACGCGTATTTTCATCACGCCGGGCTATCGGTTTCGAGCGATCGACGCGTTGATCACCAATTTTCATCTGCCGGAGTCGACGCTGTTGATGCTGTGCGCCGCGTTCGTCGGCCGCGAGCCCCTGCTCGCCGCCTACGTGCACGCCGTGGCGGCGGGTTATCGTTTTTTCAGCTACGGCGATGCGATGTGGTTGACGCCAGGCGCCTGCGCACGGGGCGGCGCGTGACGCGGATGCGCTTCGAGCTTACGTGCGTGGATGGCGCAGCACGGCGCGGCCGGCTGCAGTTCGCGCGCGGCGGCGTCGAGACGCCGGCTTTCATGCCGGTGGGAACCTACGGCACGGTCAAGGCGATGACTCCCGAAGACTTGGCGGATAGCGGCGCGCAGATGGTACTGGGCAATACCTTTCATCTTTTTTTGCGTCCCGGGCTCGACGTGATCGCGGCCCATCAGGGACTGCACCGCTTCATGCACTGGGAGCGGCCGATATTGACGGATTCGGGCGGCTTCCAGGTGTTCAGTCTGGCGCAGATGCGCACCCTGACGGAGGACGGCGCGCAATTTCGGTCGCCTGTCGATGGCGCACCGGTGTTTCTCTCGCCCGAGGAGTCGATGCGCATTCAGCGCACGCTCGGCTCGGATGTGGCGATGAGTTTCGACGAGTGCACGCCGTACCCCGCCGGCGAGGAGGTGGCGCGGGCCAGCATGGAATTATCCATGCGCTGGGCGCGGCGCGGCTACCTGGCCTATCACGCCACCGAACCGCCCGGCACGCTGTTCGGCATCGTGCAGGGCGGGGTGCATCCCGCCTTGCGCCTGGCTTCGCTCGCGGCCCTCGAGGAGCGCGACGGCGTGCTCGACGATTTGCTGCCGCACATGCCGGTGCAAAAGCCGCGCTATCTCATGGGCGTGGGCCGGCCGCAGGATATCGTCGAGGCGGTGCGCCGCGGCATCGACATGTTCGATTGCGTCATGCCGACGCGGCACGCCCGAAACGCGCATCTGTTTACCCGCACGGGGTCACTCAATATCCGCAATGCCGTGCATCGGCTCGATACGGGTCCGATCGAGGCGGATTGCGGATGCTACACCTGCCGGCACTACAGCCGCAGCTATCTACGCCATCTCGACAAATGCGGGGAGATATTGGGATCCCACCTCAACACCGTGCATAACCTGTATTTCTATCAGCGGCTCATGCGGGAGATACGCGCTGCGATCGAGGCGCAGCGCTTCGCGGCATTCGCCGCGGACTTCTACGCGGCGCTGGGCGCCGACTGAGCACGCGCGCGCAGGCGACAGGCGCGGCAAATGCTTGCAGAGGGCGCAGGGCGCGCGCGGTGGGCAGTGAGTTTGCGCCGGCCTGCTGTATACTGCCCGGCTTTGTGCCGCGGCGTCCGCTGCGAAAAACGGGTGTAACTCTATGGATTTCTTCATTAATTCAGCCCAGGCGCAGACATTGGGCGCCGGCGGCGGGCAGAGTATCGTGAGCGCGTTGATGTTGCCGGTGCTGCTCTTGGTGGTGTTTTATTTTTTGCTCATCCGGCCGCAGAACAAGCGCGCCAAGGAGCAGAAAGAGATGCTGTCGAAAGTGACGACGGGTGACGAAGTGGCGACCACGGGCGGCATTCTCGGCAAAGTCACCGACGTCGGCGATCAGTTCCTGACCTTGGAAATCGCCAGCGGCGTCACCGTCAAATTACAGAAGTTTCAAGTTGCGCAGGTTCTGCCCAAGGGCACGGTCAAGGGCGCATGATCTCGTATCCGCGCTGGAAGATCGCGTTGGTCGCGATCGTTTTGCTGCTCGGCATTTTTCTCGCGCTGCCCAATTTGTTCGGCGAGGAAAATGCGCTGCAGCTGGCGCGCGATCGTGCGGTGGTCACCGCGGGCGATCGGTCCGGGGTCGAACAGCTTCTGAAGAACAAGGGCGTCGTACTTAGCGGCTCGTTTTTGGACCAAGGCCGTCTGACGCTGCGTTTCAACAGCAAACAGGATCAGTTGAAGGCGCGCGACCTCATCAACGAGGCGCAACCCGATCAGTACACCATCGCTCTGTCGCAGGCGTCGCGCGTTCCGGAGTGGATGCGCAATTTGGGCCTGAGTCCGTTGAAACTCGGCCTCGACCTGCGCGGCGGCGTCTATCTGGTCTATCAAGTCGACGTGGCCGGTGCGGTCAAACAGGATCTCGATCACTACGAACAAGATTTCCGGGCCTCGCTGCGCAACGCCCGGGTACCGTATCAAGACGTACAAGTCGATTACCCCGCGAACCGAGTCCGGGTGATGTTTCGCGATGCGGAGAGTTTCACGCGGGGTAAGGCTGCGATCGTCGCGGATAATCGTAATCTGACCGTGGCGGACGTGACGGTGGACGGTGCGCCGGCGCTGGAATTGAAGCTGACCGCCGAACAGATCGCGCAGCGCCAGGACTATGCCGTACAGCAGAACATCGTCATCTTGCGTAACCGGCTCAACAGTCCTGAATTGGCGGTCTCGGAACCCCAGGTGGCGCGGCAGGGCGTGGATCGCATCGCCATTCAGCTCCCGGGGTTGCAGAATTCGGCCGAAGTGAAAAAGATTTTGGGCAAGACGGCCACCCTCGAATTTCGCATGGTCGATGAGAACGACAATCCGATCGACGCCGCCGCCTCAGGGCATGCGCCGCTGGGCTCCAAGCTGTACTACACGCGCGAGAAGCAACCCGTACTGCTCAAGCGCGAGGTGGTGGTCACGGGTGATGAATTGACCGATGCGTCGTTTCAACCCAATTCTCAGGAAGGCGCGGCGGTGTCGGTGGGACTCGACAGCCGCGGCGCCGCGAAAATGCTGAAAAATACCGAGGAGAACATCGGTCACCTCATGGCGGTGGTGTTCATCGACCGCTCGCGGGAGAAGAATGCGCAAGGCGTCGACGTGGATCGAACCACCGAGGAGGTCATCAACCGGGCGACCATCCGCGGCGTGTTCAGCAATAACTTTCAGATCACCGGCGTCAATCCCATCGAGGGCCGTGAGTTGGCGTTGTTGCTGCGCGCGGGCGGTTTAGCCGCACCTCTCACCCCGGTGCAAGAGCGGGCCGTCGGCCCGAGCTTGGGCCAGGACAACATCGACAAGGGCGTGCACGCCATGGTCTTCGGCATGCTGGCCGCGTTCGTGTTCATGGCCATCTACTACAAGGTTTTCGGCTTGATCGCGGACCTGGTACTCATCGCGAACGTGGTGTTGTTGACGGCATTTCTTTCGTTGGTGGGCGCGGCGCTCACGCTGCCCGGTATCGCCGCAGTGGTGCTGACCGTCGGCATGGCGGTAGATGCCAACATTTTGATCTACGAACGCATTCGCGAGGAGCTGCGCAACGGGGTCTCGCCGCGCGCGGCCATCACGGCGGGTTTCGACCGCGCGTTTTCGGCCATTGCCGACTCGAACGTGACGGCGCTGATCGCGGGCATCGTGTTATGGCTGTTCGGTACGGGCGCAGTCCGCGGTTTCGCCGTGGTATTGGTCATCGGCATCGCGACTTCCATGTTCACGTCGCTGATGGGCAGCCGGGCGCTGGTCCAACTCATTTACGGTGGTAGGCGCAAGGTCGATCGGCTGTCCATTTAAGGGCGTCCGCGATCCGAGGTTCATAGGAAATGGAATTTTTTCACAAGACGACGCGCTTCCCGTTCATGAACACCCGCAAGGTGTGGTACGGATTGTCCGCGGTGCTGATCGTGGCCTCGCTGGCATTGGTCGGCATCCGCGGCTTGAACCTTGGCATCGATTTCACCGGCGGCGTCACCGTCGAGACCAGCTTTCCCCAGGCGCCCAATATCGAGCAGCTGCGCACCGCCTTGGCCAAGGCGGGCGTGGCCGATGCGCAGGTGCAGGCGTTCGGGAGCTCGCGCGACATCCTGGTGCGCCTGCCGCCGGATCCGTCGGTGAAAGGGGATCAAATCGGCACTCGCATCATCGATGTGTTCGGTACGATCGACCCGGGCGTGAAGCTGCAGGGCACCGAGGTGGTGGGGCCCCAGGTCGGGCAGGAGCTGTTCGTCAAGGGTGCCTGGGCGCTGGTAGCCACGTTGATATTGATCGCCATCTACGTGCTGCTGCGTTTCACGTTCAAATTGGCATTGGGCGCCATCTTTGCCGTCTTGCACGACCCGATCTGTGTGCTGGGGTTTTTCGCGTTGAGCCAGATGACCTTCGATCTGACCGCGATCTCGGCCATCCTGGCGGTGATCGGCTATTCCCTGAACGATACCGTCATCGTCTTCGACCGCGTACGCGAGCGGGCCCGCGTCGCCCGCAAGCTGTCGATCGCCCAGGTGATCGACGAGTCCATCAATCAGACGCTGTCGCGAACCTTGATGACCAAGCTGGTCACCCTGCTGGTGGTGGTGGCCTTGTTGATCTGGGGCGGCGCGACCTTGCATGGTTTTTCCGCCGCGTTGGTGATCGGCATCATTGCCGGCACCTATTCGTCGATCTACATTTCGGCGGCGCTGGCGCTCGATCTTGGTCTGCACATCGAGGATTTGATGGAGCGCAAGGCGACCAAGCCGGAAGAGGTCGACGGTCTGCCGTAGCGATCGATGACGTTCTTCTTCGACCCGCAGGCATGGCTCTCCTTCCTGACGCTTGCGGTTCTGGAAATCGTCCTCGGTATCGACAACATCCTCTTTCTCATCGTGCTCGTCGAGCGTCTGCCCGCCGCCCAGCGTGCACGCGCGCGGTACGTGGGTTTGGGTTTTGCGATGCTGACCCGCATCGGGCTGCTTTTTTCGATCACGTGGCTCGCCAACCTGCGCGCGCCGTTGTTCGTCGTGCTCGGGCACGGGGTCACGGGGCGCGATCTCGTGTTGCTCGGCGGCGGCGCGTTCCTGATCGTCAAGAGCATCCTCGAGATCCGCGACACGGTGCGGGGGGCGGCCGCCCACCGCAAACCCGGCGTCATCGTCAGTTTCTGGCTCGTCATCGTGCAGATCGGCCTGCTCGACATCGTGTTCTCGCTCGACTCGGTGTTCACGGCGATCGGCCTCGCCAATCGGATCGAAATCATGGTGGCCGCGATCGTCGCCTCGGTGCTCGTCATGATGGTCGTGTCGTCGGCCGTCAGCGCTTTCATAGAACGACATCCGACCATCAAAGTTCTCGCGCTCGCGTTTTTGGTGCTGGTCGGCGGCGAATTGATTGCCGAATCGCTGGCGTGGGAGATCCCCAAGGGCTATTTGTATTTTGCGATGGCGTTCGCGGCGCTCGTCGAGTGGCTCAACTTGCGCCTGCGACGGCGCGACGCGGCGTAAGCACCGCATAAAAACCTTGGATGCCGTCCGGGAAAGCCGCTACAGTCGCGATGACCCCCTCATCATTCGCTCTACTAGACAGGAGATGACATGAACTGGCGCATCAAACCGCTGGACGCGATTCTGGCCAGTGCGGAAGCTAAATCTCTGGCACGAACCCTCGGGGCATTTCAGTTGACGATGCTGGGTGTGGGTGCGGTCATCGGTACCGGGATTTTCGTTTTGACGGCCGAAGCGGCCCAGAAAGCGGGCCCGGGAATGCTCCTGTCGTTCGTCATCGCCGGTGCGGTATGCGCCGTGACCGCGCTGTGTTACGCGGAACTCGCGGCGATGGTGCCAGTGTCCGGTTCCGCTTATACGTATTCGTATGCCGTGCTCGGCGAGTTGGTGGCTTGGGTGGTCGGGTGGGCGCTCATTTTAGAATACGCGGTGGCGGCGAGCGCCGTGGCGGTAGGATGGTCGAATTATTTCGTCCCGTTGATACAACACAGCTTCAACCTCCACATTCCGATCTATCTGGCCAAGGGCTACTTCGCCGGCGGCTTCATCAACGTACCGGCGATCGGCATCGCCGCTCTGGTCATCTCGTTGCTGGTGTTGGGGACGCGCGAGAGCGCGGCGGTCAACGCCATCTTGGTGTGTATCAAGGTAGCCGCCTTGGTGCTGTTCTGCGCCCTCGCCTTGCCGGTGATCAAGATGGAGAATTTCCATCCGTTCGCCCCCTTGGGCGCGCTCGGTGTGGGCGGGGCGGCGGCGTCGATTTTCTTCGCGTACGTGGGCTTCGATGCCGTATCGACCGCCGCGGAGGAAACCATCAATCCTCAGCGCAACATGCCGATCGGCCTGATCGGCAGCTTGGTGATCTGTACGGTGTTTTACTTGGTGGTCGCGAGCGGCGCGATCGGCTCGATCGGGGCTCAGCCGGTGTTCGATGCGGCGGGTCACGCCTTCGAACCCGGCACCACGGAGATTTTCAAGACGTGTCAGGACCCAGCCAAAGCGGCTGCGCTGGTTTGCAGCGAGGAGCCGCTGGCACACGTATTGCGTCAATTGGGGTGGGACAAGATGTCGCGGTTGATCGGCCTGGCCGCGTTCCTCGCGCTGCCGTCGGTGATCTTGATGATGATCTTCGGCCAGACCCGGGTGTTTTTCAGCATGGCCCGCGACCGGCTGCTGCCCGACGCCCTCACCAAGATTCATCCGCGCTTCAACACCCCGCACGTGGTCACCTTGGTGACGGGCATGGCCGTGATGTTTGCCGCGGCGTTCTTCCCGGTGGGTAAGCTTGCCGATCTATCGAACGGCGGTACCTTGGCAGCCTTCTTCGCGGTGGCGCTCGGCGTCATGATTCTGCGCAAGACCAATCCGGAACGAAAACGTCCGTTCCGTACCCCTTTCGTATGGATCGTCGGGCCATTGGCGCTGATCGGTTGTTCGGTGTTGTTCCTGCTGCTGCCGATGGCCGCCAAGTTGGTTTTCTTCGGTTGGGCAGCTTGCGGACTCGTGGTCTATGCGTTTTACGGCTACCGCCGCAGCGCGTTCGCGACGCCGGTGGCGAAACCGCCCACCCTCACGCCGAAACTGAGCTGACCCGATATCGAGCCAGCGCGTGGACGCACCGGCTCAAGCCCGCAAGGCGGCGGGCGTGAGCGGTCCCAACGCTTGCAAGAGTTCTTCGTAGACCTTGGGATTACCGGCGACGATATTCGGGCCGAGCGCATAATCCGCGCCCGCCGGCGTGCCGACGCGCCCGCCGGCTTCTTGGATGAGGAGCACGCCGGCCGCGGTATCCCAGGGCTGTAGTCCGAATTCCCAAAACCCATCGAGGCGGCCCGCGGCCACATAGGCGAGGTCGAGCGACGCCGCTCCCGGACGGCGTATGCCGGCCGCAGTGCCCATGATGACTTTGAGCATGGCCAGATAATCGTCGATGTAGGCGGCATCCATGCGGTACGGAAATCCCGTACCGATCAACGAGCCTTCCAGCGTACGTTGCGGGCTGACGCGAATCTTGCGGCCTTCGAGCTGGGCGCCGTCGCCGCGTGAGGCCGTGAAGAACTCCTGACGCATGGGGTCGTAGACCACCGCATGCTCGAGGCGTCCCTTGTGTTCCACGGCGATCGAGACCGCGAAGGTGGGAAAACCGTGCAGGAAATTGGTCGTCCCGTCGAGCGGATCGATGATCCAGACGAACTCGTTCTCGCCGCTGCGGCCGGACTCCTCGCCGAGCACGGCGTGCTGCGGATAGCTACGGCGGATGGTCGCGATGATGTCCGCTTCGGCCTTGCGGTCGATGTCGGTGACGAAATCGTTACGGCCCTTGGAGTCTATTTTGATCGAATCGAGGCGCGACAAGCTGCGTACGATCAGATCACCCGCGCGGCGCGCCGCGCGCATGCCGATGTTGAGCAGAGGTTGCATAAGATGGCGCTAGAATAACAGAGCATGACCGCTTCCGTTCGCATCGTCCTGATAGACCCCAGCCATCCGGGAAACATCGGCTCGGTTGCGCGGGCCATGAAAAACATGGCGGTGACGGATCTGGTGCTCGTGCGGCCACGCTCGTTTCCGCACGCCGAATCGAATGCGCTGGCCGCGGGGGCGGACGACGTGCTTGCCAACGCGCGCGTGGTCGCGAGCGTGTCCGAAGCGGTCTCCGATTGTGGCTTCGTCGCGGGTACCACGTCGCGTCCGCGTTCGTACTATTGGGAGTTCACCACCCCGCGCGATCTCGCGGGACGCGTCGTCGGTCTGCCCGACGAGAATCGCGTGGCATTGCTGTTCGGCTCCGAACGCTATGGTTTGGGCACCGAGGACCTGCAATTTTGCAACGTGCTGGTGCGCATTCCCGCGAATCCGGATTATTGTTCCTTGAACCTTGCGATGGCGGTGCAGCTGGTGACGTACGAGATTTTCATGGCCCGCGAGCAGCCGCATTCCGAGATCCAGTTGGAATTGCCGCTGGCGGCTGCCGGCGTCGTCGAACACTTTTACACGCACCTCGTCGAGGTCATGCGGGACATCGACTTCGAGGACAAGACAGGCCACTTGATGGAACGTCTGCGGCGTCTGTTCAATCGCGCGCAAATGGACCGCAACGAAGTGAACATCCTGCGCGGTATTTTGAGTGCCGTGCAGGGCCGCCGCGGCCAGTCCGCCAAACGTCCGCCGTGAGTGCGGCGGTGGCCGATGCAACTGGGCCCAACACTGCTGCGGTGTATCTAGATTACGCCGCCACCACCCCGGTCGACGTGCGCGTTGCCGCGGTCATGGCGGAATGTCTGACACGCGAGGGTGTCTTCGGCAACCCGGGCAGCAGCCACGCGTACGGCGACGCGGCGAGCGTCCGGGTGGCGACGGCACGCGCGCAGGTGGCCGCCGCGGTGGGCGCCGACCCCGACGACATCGTCTGGACGTCGGGAGCCACCGAGGCGAACAATCTCGCTCTGTTCGGGACCGCACATTATTACCGGGATTCGGGCCGGCACATCGTGACCGTGCGCACCGAGCACAAGGCGGTGCTCGATCCTTGCCGTGAACTCGAACGACAGGGGTGGCGGGTGACATACCTGATGCCCGGCGCGGACGGCGTGCTGGACGTCGCTGCGGTGGCGGCGGCGCTGCAGCCCGATACGGTGTTGGTCTCGGTGATGCACGTCAACAATGAAATCGGCGTGATCCAGGACGTCGCGGCCATCGCGGCATTGTGCGCCGCGCACGGTACGGCAAGACTACACGTCGATGCCGCCCAGAGCGTCGGCAAGTGTGCGGTGGAATTTACGCGCATGGGCATCGATTTGCTGTCGCTGTCCGCACACAAAGCCTACGGTCCGAAAGGAATCGGTGCGCTGGCGGTGGCGCGCCGCCGGCACGTGCAGTTACAGGCCAGGCAATTCGGCGGAGGTCAGGAACGCGATCTGCGTTCGGGCACCGTGCCCACGCATCAAGTGGCCGGCATGGGCGCGGCGTTTGCCTTGGCCGGCGCAGAGCAGCCGGCCGAAGCGCCGCGGGTCGCCGCGCTGCGCGATCGACTGTGGTCGGGGCTCGACGCGTTGGGCGGCGTGTTGCGCAACGGCGCCGCGGCGCACAGCGTGCCGCACCTACTCAACGTCTCGTTCGAGGGCGTCGAAGGCGAGAGTTTGCTGGCGGCCGTGCGTCCCGTCATCGCGGTCTCGACGGGCTCGGCCTGCACGTCGGCGGCGCAAGAGCCGTCATATGTACTGCGCGCCCTCGGCCGCGACGATCGATTGGCCGAGAGCAGTCTGCGCTTCAGCCTGGGGCGCTTTTCGACGGATGCCGATGTCGACGCGGCCGTTGCGACCGTGGCCCGAGCCGTGACGCATCTGCGGCGTATTGCGGGGACGGCATGATCTACAATGAGGTGACCCAGCGGCATTTCGGCACGGCAGCGCATGCCGGCGTGCTCACCGGGCCCGCGGTCCGGCGTGGTCAAGCGGGTAGCCGGGAACACGGGACGTGGGTTCAGTTCGACGTTCGCACGGTGCCGAGCGGGGGGGTGTCGACGGTCGATGCCGTGGCATTTCTGGCGTTCGGGTGCCCGCATGTCATCGCGGTGGCGGATTGGCTGGCGGAGCACGCCGTGGGGCGTCCCCTGGATAGACGTCTGCCCGAGGATGTGGCGGTATTGCAACGGCGTTTCGAACTGCCGGCGGACAAGCTCGGTCGGCTGTTGATCGTCGAGGATGCCTGGATCGCGGCGGCATCGCCCCCATATTAGGGTTTGGTAAAAATTTGTGCCGGTGTTCCGTGCGTGCGAACGCCATGCGTGTTATGTATGGTCCATTGTGCGGTGATGGCACCGCGGGCAAACGAAGAGGCAGTTTATGGCAATCTTGTTGACGGATTCGGCGGCGGACCGGGTGCGGACTCACCTCGAGAAGCGCGGCAGCGGCGTGGGGCTGAGGGTCGGAATCAAGAAGACCGGTTGCTCCGGATTCGCCTATGTCGTGAATTACGCGGATGAAATTCGCCCCGAGGACGCCGTCTTCGACGCGCAGGGCGTCACGGTGGTCGTCGATCCGGCGAGTCTGCCGTTGATCGACGGGACGTTGGTGGACTTCGTCAAGCAGGGGTTGAACGAGGCGTTCAAATTTCAAAATCCGCAGGCCAAGGGCGAATGCGGGTGCGGCGAGAGCTTCAACGTCTGAGGGAATTACCGCTTAATTTTTCCTAGCTAATACAGGGACTTCGGTGGTCGTCCCGATTGCTTGAGCGTGCGCGCTCCAGTACACTTCGCGGACTTTTTTAGGCCCCGTTCGGGCCTCTTCATCTTTTACACCACCGATACCCGAGGTCACCATGTCAGTCGAGCGCACTCTTTCCATCGTCAAGCCGGATGGTGTCGGCCGAAACTTGATCGGCGAAGTCTATCGTCGCTTCGAACAGGTGGGTCTGCGAGTGATCGCGGCGCGCATGATGCATCTGTCGCAGGGAGAGGCCGAGGGTTTCTACGCCGTGCATCGGGAGCGGCCGTTTTTCAAAGATCTGGTGAAGTTCATGGTCTCCGGGCCGGTGATGGTCCAGGTGCTCGAAGGGGAGGGTGCCATCGCGAAAAATCGCGACGTGATGGGCGCTACGGATCCGAAGAAGGCCGACAAGGGCACCATACGTGCCGATCTTGCCACCAGCATCGATGAAAATATCGTTCACGGTTCCGATGCCCCCGACGCGGCGGCACGCGAGATCGCCTATTTCTTTCGTGAAATCGAGGTCTGCCCGCGCACGCGCTAGCGCCTGCGCGTCGCTGGATCATCTAGGAACCGTACCGCACGTGGCTGACGATCGCATCAACCTTCTCGGCTTGCCGCGTGCGGAATTGGAAAGTTTCGTGAGCGAGCGCTTGGGCGCGAAGCCGTTTCGTGCGCGGCAATTGATGAAGTGGATCTACAAGCGCGGCGCGTGCGATTTCTCCGCCATGAGCGATCTTGCACATGATTTTCGCGCCCGTCTCGAACAGGTCGCCACCATCGCCGTGCCGGAAATCGTGACCGAACAACGTTCGTCGGACGGCACCCGCAAGTGGATGCTGCGCATGGACGAGGTGCAAGGTATCGAGACCGTGTACATACCGGAACCGGATCGCGGCACGCTGTGCATCTCGAGTCAGGTCGGGTGCGCCATGGATTGTTCGTTCTGTGCCACCGCGCAGCAGGGCTTCAACCGTAATCTGAGCGTCGCCGAAATCGTCGGTCAGGTCTGGCTCGCCCATCGAGAATTGGCGGATCTAGGCCGTGCCGATGGCCGCACCATCACCAACATCGTGTTGATGGGCATGGGCGAACCGCTTGCCAATTATCGTCACGTGGTGCCCGCCATGCGTGTCTTCACGGACGATCTGGGTTACGACCTCTCGCGCCGGCGCGTGACCTTGAGCACTTCGGGTCTGGTGCCGCAGATCTACAAATTGGCGGAAGAGTGTAACGTCGCGCTGGCGGTGTCCCTGCACGCTCCCAACGATGCGCTGCGCAACGAACTCGTGCCCATCAACCGCAAGCATCCCATCGCTGAATTGTTGGCGGCATGCTGGCACTACATCGACAAACAGAACGGCCGCAGCGTCACGTTTGAGTACGTCATGCTCGACGGTGTCAACGACAAACCCGAGCACGCGCGGCAGCTGGCGCACTTGTTGCGCGGTCGACCGGCGAAACTCAATCTCATTCCCTTCAACATCTTCCCCGGCACCCGTTATCGACGTTCGCCGGCCGCGCAGATTGTGCGCTTTCGCGACCTTCTGAACGACAACGGCGTGATCGCGACGATACGCCGAACCCGCGGTGACGACATCGATGCGGCTTGCGGACAACTCGCGGGCCAGGTAACCGACCGCACGCTCGTTCGTTTGGGAAGCCGCATTCCGACGGTTGCGCGTTCGCAAGCGGCCATCTGATGAAGCCGGCAGGTTTGCTCGCGGCGCCGGTCGTGCTGCTGCTGGCCTTGGGAGTAGGCGGATGCATGCACAGCGGGCTGGCCCCCGGTAAAACCGGCGCGCAGGCCGCCGCCGTCAACGTGCAGCTGGCGATCGAATACATGAAAATCGGCAAGTTGGCCGCGGCGCGCGAAACCATCGAGCGCGGTCTGAAGGAAGATCCGGCCAGTGCCAACGTGCAGTTGACCGCCGGTCTGATCTACGAGCGTCTGGACGAAACGGCGCTGGCCGAGCACGCCTACTCGGCGGCCGCACGGTTCGGCAAGGCGGACCCGAACATCCAGAACAACTACGCGGGATTTTTATGCCGCACGGGAAAGACCGCCGCCGGCGAAAAACTGTTCGGCGCGGTGGCGCGCAATCCGGCGTATCAGACGCCTGAGGTGGCGCTCGTGAATGCCGGCGTGTGCGTGGCGAGCACCGGCGATGCGCTCGATGCGCAGCGTTATTTCACGCGCGCCCTCGCGATCAGGCCCAACATGCCCGAAGCGCTGCTGCAAATGGGCAATCTGGCGATGGACCGCGGCGATGCGGCGGAAGCACTCGATTATGCGCAGCGCTATCTCGCGGTGAATCCACCCATCGCGGAGGTGTTGTGGTTGGGCTTTCGCGCGCAACGCATGTTGGGCGATACCACCGCCGCAGCCGGTTTCGCCCGACGTGTGCAGACCGAATTTCCAGATTCCGAGCAGGCCCGCATGATGCGGTCCGGCGTCGATCGATGAGTGTGGCCGCCGAAACGCTCGGGCAGCGGCTCAAGGCCGAACGCGAGCGCCGTGGCTTGAGCCCGCAAAAGGTCGCCGACGAATTGCATCTGGATGGTTGGGTGGTCGACGGTTTGGAGAGCGGCAACTACGCACGCGTGGGTCCCGCCGTGTACGTGAAAGGCCATTTGAAGCGGTATGCGGGGCTGTTGGGTCTGCCGGCCGCGGAGATACTCGAGGCTTATGCGGCCGAGCCTGCCGAGGCGGTCGTCGCGCCACCCGCGGCGAACTTGCGGATGCGCACCGTGGAGGCCACCGACGGGGAGCTACCGTGGTTACAGGCGGCCGGTTTCGCGGTAGCCGCCGTCATCATCGGCGGCATCGTGTGGTGGAAACCTTGGCATGCGCGCAATGCGGCCGGCGTGCCGCCGGCGGCCGCGCAAACCGACATACCGGCGCAGCGTTCCGCGGCCGTTGCGACACCGAGCGCGGCACCGCCCGCACCCGTGACCGCACCCCCGACGACACCCGCAATGACACCGGCGA
>CAZZXZ010000095.1:0-13587 GCA_964658135.1 uncultured Acetobacteraceae bacterium
GACCATACGGCTCGGCATGTTGACCTCGATGTGCGGCTTCGTATCCTTGCTGCCGTCCGGATTTCCTGGACTTGCCCAACTTGGCCTGTATTCGATCACCGGGCTGTTGGCGGCCGGCTTGGTGACCCGTTTCGTGTTGCCGGAACTGGTGCCGACCCACTTCGCGATACGTGACGTTGCGCCGTTCGGCGCGCGGCTCGCGCGGCTGCGGCAATCCATCCGGTGCCACGGTCCGGCCGTCATGGTAGCGGCCGGCATCCTCGCCGGCGGCGCTTGCTGGGTTCTGTTCGGGCACCGCGCCGTGCTGTGGAATCGTGAGTTGTCGTCGTTGAGCCCGATCCCCGTCGCCGATCAACGCTACGATGCGCAATTGCGCGCCGACCTGGGCACCGCCGATGTGCTCGACCTCATCATCGTGTCGGGTCCGACCCTGGATGCCGTGCTGCTGGGCGCGGAGCGCGTCGGTACCGTGCTGCAACCCCTGATCGACGCCCGGACGATCGGTGACATCGACAGCCCGGCGATTTTTTTGCCAAGTTCGGTCACGCAACGATCGCGCCGCGCGGCCCTGCCCGACCCCGTGAATCTGCGCGCCAATTTGCATGCGGCCATCCAAGGGTCGGATCTCGAGGAAGCGCAGCTCGCACCGTTTCTCAACGATGTCGAGGCCGCGCGCCACGCGGCGGCGATCACCGTGGCGGATCTGCAGGGCACCTCGCTCGCCGCCGGCTTTGCCGCCTTGGCGCTAGATCAGCGCGGTCATTGGAATGCGCTGCTGTTGCTGCATGCGCCGGTCGATCTTGCACGGGTGGCCGCCGTGCTCGCGCGCGCGCACTTGAACGATGCGCATGTTCTCGACCTGAAAGCGGAAACGGATGCGCTCTATGCCACGTATCTTCACGAGGCCATCGTCTTGTCACTGGCCGGTTTTGCGCTCATCGTCGTGCTGTTGGCGATGGTGCTGCGTTCGTCGCTGCGCGTCGTCCGCGTGCTGGCACCTCTGCTGCTCGCGGTGCTGATCGTCGCGGGCGTCCTGGCCCTGGTCGGCGAGCGATTGACCATCCTGCACCTGGTGGGCATGCTGTTGATCGTGGCGGTCGGCTCGAACTATGCGCTCTTCTTCGATGCGGAAGGACGGCATGAGCGCGCCGGGATATCCGCGTTGACGATGGCATCGCTCGTGATCGCCAACGCGAGTACGGTGATCGCCTTCGGTCTGCTGTCGTTTTCACAGGTGCCCGTTCTCGAGGCGCTGGGCTCGACCGTCGCACCCGGCGCGTTTCTTGCGTTGGTATTCGCGGCCTTGATGACATGATGGGGACCTGGAGAGTGCCATGAGAGAATTTCCGTGACCTCGCGCGCCGCCGGCAGGCGCTCCGTGTGGACGCCGATTTTATCCGCCTCGGCCGCCGTGCATGCGGGCGCCGCCGGTGCGGTGTTGGTACAGCCTCGTTCCTGGCCGTGGGCGCTCGGAGCCGTGGTGGCCAATCATGCCGTTCTGACCGCCGCCGGGCTGTGGCCGAAGAGCCGGCTGCTCGGGCCGAATTGGACGCGGCTGCCGGCGCCGAGCGGCGCACGCGGGGAGGTGGCCATCACCATCGACGACGGCCCCGATCCCGTCGTGACCCCGAAGGTCTTGGCGGTGCTCGCGGCGCATGGTGCGGCCGCCACCTTTTTTTGCGTGGGTGAACGCGTCGAGCGTTGCGCCGAACTCGCACGGGAAATCTTGCGCCAGGGACATACCATCGAGAATCACAGTCAACGCCATCGTCACGATTTCTCGCTGCTCGGACCGCAGCGAATGCGCGCCGAAATCGCCCGCGCGCAAGACTCCATTGCCCGCGCCACGGACAGCACGCCGCGCTTCTTCCGCGCTCCCGCCGGTTTACGCAACCCGTTTCTCGATGCCGTGCTGGTCGGCTTGGAATTGCAGCTGGCGAGCTGGACACGGCGCGGCTTCGATACCGTCACCGGCGATCCACATATCGTGTATCGGCGTTTGACCGACGGTTTGCAGGGTGGCGACATTCTTTTGCTGCACGACGGCCACGCCGCCCACGACGGCGACGGCCGCCCGGTCATACTCGAGGTGCTGCCGCGGCTGCTCGACACGCTGCGCAGCCGCGCCTTGGCGCCGGTCACACTGCGTGCCGCGCTGGCGGGATGACGCTGATATGAAGAGTCTCATGCTGCGCCATTTCACCGCCTCGAGCTGTATTGGGCTGGGTAACGAGGCGACCCTGCGGTCCCTCCTCACACAACGCAGCGGCCTGAAAAGCTGCGACTTCGAAAGCGTCGGCATCGACACGCATATCGGCGAAGTTCGCGGCGTCGATTCCACGCGGGTGCCGGTCGAATTGGCCCACTTCGACTGCCGCAACAATCGACTGGCAGAACTCGCTCTGCGCCAGGACGGATTCTTGGACTCCGTAGGCGAAGCCACCGGTCGCTGGGGCGCTAAACGAATCGGCGTTTTCATCGGCACCAGCACGGCGGGCATCCTGCAGACCGAACTTGCATATCGTGTGCGCGATCGCATCACAGGAGCTCTGCCCGCTGAATTCGAGTACGGCGCCACTCACAATTCCTTCTCGGCGGCGGATTATCTACGGCGTCGCCTGCAGTTGCGGGGTCCCGCGGTGGCCGTATCGTGTGCGTGCGCCTCGAGTGCGAAGGTGTTCGGCTCGGCACGCCGCATGATCGAAGCCGGACTGATCGATGCAGCGGTAGTCGGCGGCGTCGACTCTTTGTGCCTGACGACACTGTACGGTTTTCGTTCGTTGCAGCTCACATCGCCGCTGCCCTGCCGGCCTTTCGATGCGGCGCGCGACGGCATTTCCATCGGCGAGGCGGCCGCTTTCGCGTTGCTCGAACGCCCTGTCGACGACATGGACCGCGACACCGTCCTGCTGCTGGGCGTCGGCGAATCCAGCGATGCCCACCACATGTCCGCACCCCATCCCGAGGGCCATGGTGCGCGCCGCGCCATGCAGGCGGCGCTCGCAGCCGCCACACTCGATGCCGGTGCCATCGACTACATCAACCTGCACGGCACGGGCACGCCGAGCAACGATCGATCGGAAAGTCAGGCCGTGACCAGCGTATTCGGACCGACCACGCCCAGCAGTTCGACGAAAGGGGCGACCGGCCATGCCTTGGGGGCGGCGGGCGCGCTCGAGGCCGTCATCAGTGCCCTCGCGCTGCAGAACGGTCTGCTGCCGGGAGGGGTCCCTACCACTCGGATCGATCCGACCCTCACCGCCCACTACCTGCGCGAAAATCGGCGCGCCAACCTTTCTCATGTGCTGAGCAACTCCTTCGGTTTCGGCGGAGCGAATTGCAGCTTGGTCTTCGGTCGGGCCAGCTGATGCTGAGCGCGTTCGTCAGCGGCGTCGGGGTGCTCGGTCCCGGGCTTGCCAATTGGGAGGTTGCCACCGCGGTGATGTGCGGCCGGGAGGCGTATCTGTACGCGCGCACGGCGCTGCCCGCATCGACGTTGTTGCCCGCCGCGGAACGCCGCCGCACGGGTCGCAGCGTCAAGTTGGCGCTCGCGGTCGCGCGCGAGGCGACCTTGCTCGGTCGCGTGGATCCTGCGCAACTCGCGAGCGTCTTTACATCGTCCGGCGGCGATGGCGACAACTGTCACGAACTTTGTCAGGCGCTCGCACTCGAGAGCCCCGAAGTCTCGCCCACGCGTTTTTCGAACTCCGTACACAATGCCGCCGCCGGCTATTGGAGCATCGCCACCGGCGCCAAGATGGCCTCGAATGTCTTGTGTGCGTTCGACGCCAGTTTCGGTGCCGGGTTGCTCGAGGCTTTGGTCCAGGTGGCGGTCGACGGTGAGTCCGTTTTGTTGGTTGCCTATGACACGGAATATCCGGAGCCTTTGCGCGCCGTGCGACCGGTGCCGGACGCTTTCGGCACCGCCCTGGTCCTCACGCCGCAACGCGGCTTGGCAGCGACCGCGCGCATCGCCGTACGGCTCGACGAGGCCCCCGTCGACACGATGGCGGATTCGGTGCTCGAATCCTTGCGCGCCGCCATCCCGGCGGCCCGCTCGCTGCCGTTGCTGCGGCTGTTGGCGCTCGGCCGGCACGGCAGCACCGTGCTCGACTATTTGGACACCATGCGCCTCGTCGTCGACGTCGAGCCATGCGTTTAGACCGCGCGTGGATCGAGGACCACATTCCTCACCAAGGGCGCATGTGTCTGCTGGACGAAGTGCTCGACTGGGACGCCGAGCACATCACCTGCCGCACGCAATCGCATCGCCAGGCCGATCACCCGCTGGCCGTCCACGGTCGGCTGGGCATCGTCTGCGGCATAGAATATGCCGCCCAGGCCATGGCGGTGCATGGGGCGCTCGCCGCGCTGCAGAGCTCGGCCGGCGGTCCGCCGACCGCCGGTTTTCTCGCCAGCGTGCGCGGCGTACGCATGTTTGCCGCACGCCTCGACGAAGTGGCGGGCGATCTGATTTGTGCGGCCGCGCGGGTCGCGAACGATGGGGGAATGGCGTTGTATGAATTCGAACTGCGCGACGGCACGACGACGCTGCTGACCGGCCGTGCCACCGTGGTGCTCGATGCCGGGGACCGGGTGAACCCATGAATCAACCCCGTGTGCGCGCGCTGGTAACCGGCGGCAGCGGCGGCATCGGCGCGGCCATCTGCCAGGAACTGGCCGCGGCCGGCCATTTCGTGTTCGTGCATGCCAATCGCGGCAAACACGCCGCCGATGCCGTGGTGGACGCCATACTCGCCGCCGGCGGCCAGGCCGCAACCATCGTCTTCGACGTGACCGACGCCGTGACGACACGGGAAGTCCTCACGACGCTCGTCGATGAGGTGCCGATCCAAATTCTCGTCAACAATGCGGGTATTCACAGCGATGCGGCATTCCCCGGCATGAGTTTCGATCAGTGGCATCGCGTCATCGACGTGTCGATCGACGGTTTCTACAACGTCACCCATCCTTTGATGATGCCGATGATCCGTACGCGCTGGGGCCGTATCGTCAACATCTCCTCGATCACGGCGCTGACCGGGAATAGAGGCCAGGTCAACTATGCGGCGGCCAAGGGCGCCTTGAATGCGGCGACCAAGGCGTTGAGCCTCGAAGTGGCGACGCGCGGGATCACCGTCAATGCGGTCGCACCGGGGATCATCACCACCGGTATGAGCAGCCCGGCCTTCGATCCTGCATTGATCGCCAGTCTGGTGCCGATGAAGCGGGCGGGAACCGCGGCTGAAGTCGCGAGTCTGGTGGGGTTTCTGGCCTCCAAAGACGCCGCCTACATCACGGGACAAATCATTTCGATCAACGGTGGAATGATCTGACTTGAATCCAACAAGGGTCTTGCCGAGCGTCGGTGCGCACAGCAACGAATTTCTGCTCTTCTTCACGCTGCTCGAACTCGCGCTCATCGTGCTGGCAGGGCGCATCGGCGGCGGGATCGCCGTGCGCTGCGGTCAAGCGGCCGCCGTCGGCGAGATCATCATCGGCATTTTATTGGGGCCTTCGCTGTTCGGATGGTTGGCGCCGCATACCTTCGATTTCGTGTTCCATTCCGTGCCGCCGGAGCCGCTGCTCATTCTGTCGCAACTCGGACTCATCCTGCTGATGTTCCAGATCGGCCTTGAATTCGACTTCGCACATTTGACCGACCGCAGCAATCGCGCGGCCGTCGCCACCGTCTCCATCGCGAGCCTGGTGCTGCCGTTCGCCGGCGGTTTCCTGCTCGACTATGTCTTGGCCGCCCACGCGGCGACGGCGGCCGCCCGTCTCGACAGCGCACTGTTCGTCGCCACGGCATTCTCCATCACGGCGCTGCCCATCCTCGGCCGCATCATGATCGACTTCGATTTGACGCGGACGCGCCTCGGTGTGATCGCGATCAGTTCGGCGGCTGTCAACGACGTGGTCGGCTGGCTTCTGTTGGCGCTGGTCACCACGTTGACCGTCAGTCAGTTCCGCGGCGGCGAGTTTGTTTTGCGCATCGTCCTCGTGCTGGCATTCGGGCTCGCCTGTACGCACGGGATCCGCCCAGTGCTGAAACGCGTCATCCGCAAAGCGCAGCCGCACGACGGAACGATGTCGGACAACCTGCTCGGCGGCTTGCTCATCCTCGTTTTCGCGGCCGCCATGACCACGTATAAGATCGGGATATTCGCGATCTTCGGTGGTTTCATGATGGGGGTCATCCTGTTCGACGAGAAGGAACTCGTGCGGGCATGGCGCGCCCGGGTGGGCGCCTTCGTCACGGTTTTTTTCCTACCCATTTTCTTCACCTACACCGGCCTGCGTACCTCGATCGGCGGCCTCGATTCGGCCGCGGATTGGGGCTTCTGTGTGGCCATCGTCGCGATGGCCTCGCTGACCAAATGGTGCGGCGCGTACCTCGGCGCGCGTCGCTCGGGCTTCGATCACCGCGAGTCGGCGATGATGGGTTTCATGATGAACACCCGGGCCCTGATGGAACTCATCGTCATCAATGTAGGTTTAGATCTGGGTGTGATCTCGCAGAAGCTGTTCACCATGCTGGTCATCATGGCGATCTTCAGCACCGTGGTGACCACGCCGGCCTTGCGTCATTACTTACTACGCATACGCATCGAGGGAGCCGGATGACGAGCGCGGCGTCGCACGGGTCGCCGCCGCCGCCACCGTCGGCGCGCTGGAAGCGGTCGGGGTGGCGGCCTGCCGGTAGGGTTGCGGGGTGGCGGAATGTTCTTGAAACGAGCGCTGCGAGATATCGACGCTGACCTGACCAAAGCCCTGTGCGCCCAGCATGTCGCGCAGCGTCGGGGTGCTCGATTGCAAGGCGTCGCGTGTCGTCGTGCTGTGCGCGCTCATCCAGATCTGGGCATGATCGCCGGTCACCGAGATGCGCAGTTCGATCGGACCCAGTTGCGGTGGATTGACCTGCAGTTTCGCGCCGTTCAAATTATTGTCGACCATCCAAGATACCCGGTCGGATAGTCCCTGAGCGAATTCGGCGCTGTCGACCGGGGCGCTGACCCGCAAGGTGGGCGCCGGTGTCGCATCCGCCGTGGCGCCGACGGCTCCGCTGGCGCCCGGCTGCAACAAGCCGGCAACGGCATCGCCGCCGCCCGCCAGAGCCACCGGCGCCGCAGGCGCGGCCGTTGTGCCGGACGGCTTACCCACGTTGCCGGCGGCCAGCACATTTGCACCCACCGCAGCGTCGACCGTCGCGTGCGGCGGCGTCGCCGCCTTGACCGAAACCGCGGCGGCGGCGGGCACGTCCGCAGGCGCCATGCCCGGCTGGGCAGCCGTCGCGGCGGCCGTAGCGTCGGCATCGCTCGGTCCGGCTGAACCGGGTGGTGCGACGGCACCGTCCGCGTCGGCCGTGCCACCGGTCGCTTGCGTCGCGACGGTCGAGGCCGCATCCGCCGCCGCAGTCAGCGAGGTGTCGCCGTCGCCGGCATCGGCAGGCGTAGTTCCCGCCGTCGCCCGTGGCGTCGGAGCGGCCGCTTTGACCGTCGCTTTGGGAGCGCTGCCAAGCGCGCGCGAGCCGGCGGTCGATACCGGCGTGGTGTTCGCGTTCGCGCCGACGCCGGCACTCGCGACGTCGACCGCCGGGTCCGCGGTGGGCGGCACGGCCGTGGCGACGCCGGCCGCGAATGTCGTTGCCCCTGGGTCGGGCGAAGCTGCCGTGGCGGTGGCCGGCGGTGGCGCGGGATTTGCGGCAGCCGCGGGTGCGGCGTGGGCTACGCCGGCAGCCCCGGCCACGACCGGCGCAACCGCTGCCGACGCGACGGTGATGGCGGCAGCCGGGGCCTGCAGGCCGGTCAACGGCACGACGACAGGGGTTGGTGGCGAGGGATTGCCGGCAACCGGCACGCCGTTGCCGGGGGCGGCCGCGACGCTCGGCTTGGCAACGCTGAGTTTGTGCGAGGCCTTCGGACTGGCGGCGGCCGTCAAGGCGCCGGCGAACGTACCGGCGTCGGCAGGCATTTTACCGGCAGTCGCGGCGGCGGCTGATTGCGCTCCGGAGGGGGTGGAACCACCATGTCCGGAGGGCTGTAGAACGAGTGATGTTGAAGTCATGGAAAATGAAAATGCAAACAACGTGCCAGTGTTCAGCGCACTCGCCTCAACTGCGCGGAGACCGCGACGATGGCCACGCTCTCGGTCGCTGGATCGAAAACGATTTGGGCTTCGCGACGCTCGAGCTGGCGCATGACCTTGGCGACTTTCTGCGCGAGCGAGAACTCGTGCTCCCCGTAGTCGGTGCCCTCGCGCAACACGAATGCTTCCACGACGGCGCGCAGCGAATCGGCGGCAAGTTCCGTATGCGGTACGATCACCGGTTCCGCCGTTTCCTCATTGCCGGTCATTCGAAACCCTCGCCGCGCGAGCGTGCGCCGCGTGCGAGCCTATCACCTCTATCGAGCCTGCCGCAGTCGAAGGTTAAGCTGGCAATGTGCCGGTCGGAGGACATCGATCGATGAAGCGATTATTGAAGGCGCTGCATGAACTCGGCGCGGTGGGAGTCATCGGCTCGTTTGCGGCCTGCATCGTGCTGATCGGCACGACACCCGCCCGCCCGTTGATCGGCTACGCGGCGGTGCGACACGGCATTGCCGCAATCACCCAATGGCTGCTGGTGCCCTCGCTCGCGCTGGTGCTCATCAGCGGTTTGCTGGCCATCGCGGCCAACGACGCGTACAAAAATGCCGGGTGGGCATGGCTGAAGGCGATTCTGGGCATCAGCCTGTTCGAAGGCACGTTGTCCACCGTCGCCGCGAGCGCACGGCACGCCGCCGAATTATCCGCGCTGGCGGCGGCCGGGCCTACCGACCCTGCGCAGCTGGCCGATGTGCTGCGTACCGAATGGGGCGGCCTGTGGCTGTTGCTCGCGTTGTCGCTCGCGAACATCGTGATCGCGGTGTGGCGACCCCGTTTGCGCCGGACCGCAAGCGGATCCTAAGACGGGTCGGCGGCGCCGCGGGCCAGCGCGATTCGTATGGCTGCCTCATCGCCGTCGCGCTGTTCGCGTTGCTCCACGGCATCCTGTTCGTCTTTGCGAAACCGATCGATCACGCGGCTTAAGGATTCCGCCTCGATCCGTTTGGCGCTCCACAGGACGCGGCGTTTCTCGTATTCGGCCCGCGCGACGTCCAGGTTCGACAGATGTTGCCGCTGCGCCTCGCCCAACCGATCGAGAAACGATCGATAATTTTGCAGCCTCACGGCGTCGATGCTGCCGCTCGCCTGGACCGAGTTGCGCAAGTATTCTTCGCGGTAGCTCTTCAATTGCTCGAGCTGTCGTTCCAGGTCTGCAACGCGCTTGCCCGCCTCCCCCATCGCCCGGCTCAAATCCGACGCCGACGAGGAGACGATTTTCTGGATGGGCTCGAAGCGTTTGGATTTCAGCATGGCCGATGCACTATCGGCCGGTAGCCGCCGGCGGCGCCGAGAACTGCGTCACGAGTTGCTTCAGATCCGCATAACTTTTCTCGCTGCCGACCGGTTGATACATATCCTGGCGCAGGAAGTCGAGCATCTTCGGCCATTGATCCACCGCCAGATCGACACGCGGGTCGGAGCCGCGTCGGTAGGCCCCCACCGCGATGAGATCGCGGTTCTGTTGATAGTTCGAATACACTTGTTTGAAACGCGTCGCAAGGTCCGTCTGCTCGCGGGTGGCGATGGCATGCATGGCGCGGCTGATCGATGCCTCGATGTCGATGGCTGGATAGAGGCCGCTTTCCGCCAACCGCCGAGAGAGCACGATGTGCCCATCGAGGATGGCGCGTGCCGCATCCGCGATGGGATCGTTCTGATCGTCGCCTTCAGCCAATACGGTGTAAAACGCCGTGATGGAGCCCACCCCCTTGTCGCTGTTGCCGGCGCGCTCCACCAATTGCGGCAGACGGGCGAAAACAGACGGGGGATAACCCTTGGTCGCCGGCGGTTCGCCGATGGCGAGTGCGATTTCGCGCTGTGCCTGCGCGAACCGCGTCAGCGAGTCGAGCAGCAACAGGACCTTCATGCCGCGGTCACGAAAGTATTCGGCGATGGAAGTGGCGAGCCAGGCGCCGTGCAGACGCATCAGGGGTGGATTATCGGCAGGCGTGGCGACGACAACGGCGCGACGCATTCCTTCGGGGCCCAGGGTATTGCTGACGAAATCCTGTACCTCGCGGCCGCGCTCGCCGATCAAACCGACCACGGTGACGTCGGCTTTGGTGTAGCGCGTCATCATGCCGAGCAGCACCGACTTGCCGACGCCGGAGCCCGCGAACAAGCCGATCCGTTGGCCGCCGCCGACCGAGAGCAGCGCATTGATCGACCGCACGCCGACGTCGAGCGGCTCGCGGATCGGACGGCGCATGAGCGGATTCAACGGCTCGCCGGTGAGCGACACGCGATCGGTGCAGCGCAGTTCACCGGCACCGTCGAGCGGGCGTCCCGCCCCGTCGAGCACGCGCCCGAGCAAGCGATCGCCGACCGCCACTTCGCTGACGCTGTGGGTAGGAATCACCCGCGCGCCCGGCATCATGCCGCGGATGTCGCCGGTCGGCATGAGGAACAGCTTATCGCCGGAAAAGCCGACGACCTCCGCTTCGATCTGTTTGCCTTCGGCGGTATCGACCAGACATCGGCCGCCGACCGCCGCTTCACACCCGACCGCCTCGAGCGTCAGTCCCACCATGCGGCTCAAAGTTCCTTCCACGACCAGCTTCGCCGCACTGGCCATGCGTTCGCGCGCCTGCACCAACGCTGCCGTCCACTTCTCGGGACGCAGGCGCGGTAGGGCGTCGGCACTCATGCGCCGCTATCGCCGCGGACCAGCGGGGAGTGTCGCTCCGTGCCCATCAATTCGCTCAAGATGGCACCCAGACGGGTTTCCAGTCGCGCATCGATCCGCGACGTCGTCGTGGTGATCTGGCAGCCGCCGCGTGCCATCACGGGATCCTCGATGATGCTCCACGCCCGTTCGCTTTCCGTGGGGGACAGGTTCTGGCGCAACACGGTGGCATCCTCCGGATGCAGATGCACCCGCACGTCGCGCGCCGCCACCGGCAGGGCGGCAATGGCTTCGCGGATGATCCCGATGATTTGCGTGGGATCGGTCTTCAACTCGCGCCTGACGATCTGGCGTGCCAGGGCCATGGCCAAGGTAAGGAGTTCCCGCTCGACGTCGCCATCGAGCACGTCGAAGGGTTTGGCAAGATTCTGAAACATACCGGCGAGTTTCTGCACATGAGCCTGGATCTCGCCACGCCCGGCCTGACGGCCTTCGGTGAGTCCTTGTTCGAAGGCTTCCTTGTATGCTTCGGCCTGCAGATCCGCGAGTCCGCTCACCGTCGGCAGTTTTGCCGGGACGCCCGGCGCGCTCATGTCGGGCGCGGCCCATACGGCCGCCTCCGCGGCGGCGCCTTTCGAGAATACGTTAGACAAAATCGCCGCCCCCCTTGCCGCCGAGAGTGATGGTGCCTTCTTCGGCCAGCCGTTGTGCGATCACGACGATTTCCTTCTGCGCCGCTTCGACATCCGCGAGTTTGACCGGCCCGCGCGCCTCCATGTCGTCCTTCAGGATTTCCGCCGCGCGCTTCGACATGTTTTTCAATATTTTATCCTGTACGTCGGGCTCTCCGCCGCGCA
The DNA here is from genome assembly GCA_964658135.1 of uncultured Acetobacteraceae bacterium. Taxonomy (GTDB): domain Bacteria; phylum Pseudomonadota; class Gammaproteobacteria; order Steroidobacterales; family Steroidobacteraceae; genus Bog-1198. Next base: position 11,632 of record CAZZXZ010000095.1, read on the forward strand.
GAGCCACCGCCAATGTTTCGGAGCCTACCTCGCGCAACAACGCCTGGATGCCGCGGTCGTCCACATCGAGCAAGTTGTCGAAAATGAACAGCAAATCCTTGATCTGGCCGTGCATCTCGCCATCGGCTTTCTCGATCTTGCCGAGCTCCTCGCCGCTTTTCTCCTTGTCCATCGCATTCAAGATGTTGGCGACCGTACGCGCTCCACCGATTCTGCGCAGCGCCGACGGGGGTGCGACGTTTGCCTGTTTTTCGACCAGTTGATCGAGCTCGGTCAGGGCGGATTGGGGCACTTCATTGAGCGACGCGATGCGCATGAGCACGTCCGTGCGCATGTCGTCGGCGAGCAGCGGCAGGATGGCGGCGGATTGTTCGGGCTCCAGGTGCGACAGCACGATGGCGGCGATCTGTGGATGCTCGCCGCTGATGATCTGCGCCACCGCCTTGGCCTCCATCCATTTCAAGGCTTCGATGCCCTGGCCCGTTTGCCCCCCCGTGGAGACGCGATCAAGCAACAACTCGGTCTTGTGCTTGCCCACGGCTTGAGTCAACACGCGCCGCACGTAGTCCGTTGAGCCGGACGCAATGTCCGCTTTGGAGTCGACCACGCCGATAAACGTCTGCAGCACCGTGGTCATCTGGTCGCGCGACACCTCTTTCAGTTCCGCCATGGCGATGCCCAACTTCTGCACGTCCCTGGCATCGAGTTGTTTCAGTAGATTGGCTGCATCCTGCTCACCTAGGCTCATCAAGAGAATTGCGGCACGCTGGGTTCCATCGAGCTCTTCCGGCTTGTTAGCCATCGGCCGCGACCCAATCCTTCACGACCTGCGCCGCCCGTTTCGGATCTTGCCCCACCAGGGTGCGCGCGGCCGCGATCTGCTGTTCGAAGCTCGGCGCCAGCTTGATGGCCGGGCTGGCCTTGCCCGACAAGCTGACGCGATCGCCCGCGAGATCGCCCGCCTCGGCGCTGCCCGCCGTCAGCCGCAACGGCCCCTTGGTCAGCGACTTCATCAACGGCCGCAATACCAAGAAGGCTACCACCAGAACCAGACCGGCACCGACGAGTTGCTTGGCGAGCTGCGCGACCCAGGGAGTCTGCCACAGCGGCAGACTGTCCACCGGCGCGAGCGGCGCGTTGGCTTTGAAGGCTTGGTTGAGCACGTCCAATTTATCGCCGCGTTCATCTTTCAAACCGATGGATTCACGTACCAGTTGAGTGAAGCGCTTGATGTCCGTGTCGCTCATGGGCGCCGTGGTCACCTTGCCGTCGGCGCCGGTTTTCTGCCAATCATCGAGGACGACGCCGACGCTCAAGCGCTTGAGCACGCCGCTCGGTTGTTTTACATAAGACAACGTGCGATCGACTTCGAAATTGCGCGTCGCGCGCTCGGCGTCCGACGACGGACCGCCGTTGGCGGCACTGGTCTGTGCGGCCGGAGAGCCGGGAGTCGCCGCCGCTCCTGGGATGACGGGCGCGCCGGAGGTGCCGGGGGGCTGATTGCTCAATGCGCCGGGAATGCCCTCCGCATCGCCGCCGCCTTTGCGCGTCTCCTTGCTGGTCTGTTCGCTGCGCACCGCCGTCTTCTGCGGATCGTAATTCTCGCGGGTCTCTTCGGTCACCGTGAAATCCAGATCGGCGGTGACCGTGGCACGCACGCGGCCGGCGCCGATCATGGGTTCGAGCAGCTCGACGATGCGGCGTTGGTACCCCTCCTCGAGCTTGCGCGTGTACTCGAGTTGCCGCGTGCTCGCCGCCTGCTCCGCATTTTCATCCGGTGAGTTGAGTAAGGAGCCGGCTTGGTCGACCAGGGTCACGTCGCTCGCGCCGAGCTCCGGCACGCTGGAGGCGACCAAGTGCACGATGGCTGCGACTTGGCCCGGCTCGAGCCGGCGGCCGGGATACAGCTGCAACATCACGGAAGCGGTCGCCTTGCGCGCATCCCTGAGAAACACC
>CAZZXZ010000096.1:0-13455 GCA_964658135.1 uncultured Acetobacteraceae bacterium
ATCGACTTCGACAACACCCCCGTCATCAGCGGCTCGCGCTACCCCTCCCCGTACGATGAGCCCTGCGCTGCTCGGGACGCCCTTTATCGCGAAGTGGGCTCTGGCCGGCCGCAGCATGATAAAGCCTCGTACCCGGACATTGATCTCAAAGCGCTGGAGAAACGCGCGGGCTACACGCATGTCGACGGCAAACCTTACGAGAAGGCCAAGTCGCGCAATCCGGCGACGGGCATATCGAAATGCAATACACCACGCTCGGTAGAACCGGTTTGCGGGTGTCGGTCGCGGGGTTGGGCTGCGGCGGCAACAGCCGTCTCGGCCTCGGGTCAGGCAAGGGCGAGGATCATGCGGTCGCGCTGGTCCGCGCCGCCCTCGATTCGGGCATCACCTTTTTCGACACGGCGGAGGCGTATGGCACGGAAGCGGTGCTCGGCCAGGCGTTGGCGGGCGTACCGCGCGACGGCGTCGTCATCTCGTCGAAGTCGCGCATCATCGACGAAAAGGGCAATCGGTTGTCAGCGGCGCAGGTTTCGGCCAATCTGGAGCAATCGCTGCGCCATCTGGCCGTCGATCACATCGACGTGTATCACTTGCATGCCGTACAGCCAAGGCACTACGACTATGCACTGGGCGAACTCGTGCCCACGCTGCTGCGTGAACGGGATCGCGGCAAGTTCCGGCATCTCGGCCTCACGGAGACGCCGCCGCGCGATCCTGAGCAGGCGATGTTGTCGCGTGCGCTGGATGACCGTTGCTGGGAGGTCATCATGCTGGCTTTCCACATGATGAATCAGGGCGCGAGAGGAACGGTATTTCCGCGTAGCCAGCTGCACGGTGTCGGTACGTTGCTGATGTTCGTGGTGCGAAATATATTTTCCCGGCCGGGCGTGCTCGCGGAGACCCTGAAGGACTTGGGCAGCAAGGGGATGGTGCCGGCGGAGCTGGCGGCCTCCGACCATCCCCTGGAGTTCATGATCCACGAGGGGGGCGCCTCCAGCTTGACGGACGCGGCCTATCGTTTCGGGCGGCACGAGGCCGGTGTCGACGTGGTGCTCTTCGGCACCGGTGACGCTGAACACCTCCGCGCCAACGTCGAGTCGATTTTGAAACCGCCGCTGCCGCGCTGCGACGTCGAGCGGCTGGAGCTATTGTTCGGCAAACTCCGCGGTGTCGGCCTTGTCTCGCCGGACCACGTTCGCGCCCGTGCGGGGTATCGGTGAATTACGCCCGCCGAGCCCTCACCATTACGGCGGGCCGAAACGACCTGAGCCGGACGAAGAAGCGAGCTTGCATCGTGAGGCCCATGAACAATGCTACATCGCGCAATCCATCAAGACGGAGGTGACGGTTCGCGGCGGCTGATTCACGTACGGTGAACCGTGCCGTCGGCGCATCGGTGCACGGCCGACGCGGTCATGCAGCAGGCGTGCCGACTTCCTTCGACGTACTCCGCGGTGTGCCACCAGTAGCGGTCATTGCTGGACGGTTGCACCATGGACGTCACTGCGGGCGGCTGCACCGGCGGTGGCGATGCCTTGGCGAATGGCGCCATCAAGTCCTCGGGCGAATAGATCCTGCCGTCGGCGACCACGCGGTATACCCTGGCAACCGCGTCGATGTCGGCCAGGGGATCACCGTCCACCAAGATGAGGTCGGCCAGCGCGCCCGGTTCGACGACTCCGAGCGGCTGACCGAGAAACTCGCCCGGAATGCTCGTCGCGGTGAGTAGCGCTTCGTGGGGAGTCATGCCATAACGCACCATCCCCCGCAGGTTCAGGTGCAGGCTGATGGCGAGAAAGTCGATCGGGGCATCGGTTCCCGAGATGATGCGTGCGCCGGCGCGCATGCTGTCCCGTACCTGGGCCACGTTACGCTCGAGTGACTGCAGCAGGATGGCCGCGGCGGGTCCCGCCATCTGGTGGGCTCGTTCCTGCAGCCGCGCATACTCCCAGGGCGGATAGAGGGTCTTGACACGGACGTCATCGACCAGCGATCGGTCCGTTCCGAGCAATGCGCCGGAGGTGAAGAGGGTGGGCGTTCGGTAGGTGCGGCCGCGCGCAAAGAGCGCGATCACGTCCTGGTAGCCCGCACCGAGCGCACTCACGGTGCGCGAGTAGCCGAAACGGCTGGTGGCGCCGAGATGTTCCATGCCATCGATGCCGAAAGCGGCGGCCGGGTAATGATAATGCGAGGAGACGCGCAGACCCTGGGCATGCGCCCACTCGATCACGTCGCGTTGCTTCTCGGGCGAGAGCCGCACGTAGGTCTTGATCATGTCGTACGACAGGGCCGCCGCGCGCTGCAATTCCAGCTGCATCTGTCCCGGCTCGGTGACCGGGCGCATGAAGTTGTAGAAGATGCGCCCGCCGTCGATGGCCTCGCCGGTGGCGAAATGCCGGGGTGCCAGCCGCATCCCCGACTGAATGGACTCGCGGTCTTCGACCATGTGGTACGCAGGTGCGCCGACTGAACGCGTCGTCGTGACACCCATGGCCAGCCACAGACGTCCCTGGCGGTCGCCATAGGAATAGCCCTGCATCTGTCGGTGCGTGTGCATGTCCATCAGGCCCGGCATCACGGTATGCTGACCCGCATCGACGATGCGCATTCCCGCATCGGCTGCGACGGTGCCGGTCGGATGGATACCGGCGATTCGATTGCCCTCGATCACGAGGTCGAGGTTCCGGCGCAGTGTCGGGCTCCTGCCGTCCCAGAGGGTGGCGGCGCGGATCAGCAGGCGCTCGGGGCTTTTCGCCCTCGACCAGTGAAAATTCAGCGCTACGCTGCGCGGCGTGCCGCCGTCGCGCCCGATCAGGCGCAGAATCCCGTTGGACAGATACAACAGTGTCTGCGAGTCGCCGCTCCAGCTCGGCGCATCGGTCACCTCGGCATTGATTGCGCGCGGCGACCCCGTGAACTTGCCGTGGCCATCCACGGTCACGACGTGCAGCAGGCTTGCGAACACGAAGGCCAGCCGCGTGCCGTCGGGAGACCATACCGGGCCGTCGTCGCCGCGTGTTCCAAGCGAGCGGTGCGGCAGTGCCGGACGATAGTCGATCGACCCGCTATCGAGGTCGACGGTGAGGATCTCGCTCAGGCCCTCGCGATATCTGCCGGAATAGGGCTTGAAGGCGGCGAGCGTGATCGTTTTGCCAGTCGGGCCGTAGCTCGGCCGCCCGGGCTCCCATAGCGGTCCGAGCACTTTGCGGATGTTCCCGCCATCGACATCGAGGGTGTAGAGATTTCCCGCCTGATCGAGGAAGGCCAGCGATTTTCCGTCGGGTGACCAGGCCGAGGAGACCGCGGCATACGGTAGGTGCGTGAGCTGGGTGTCCTCGCCGCTCTGCAGGTCGCGCAGCCACAGATCGAGGGTCCCGCCGCGATCGCTGGAATACACCAGCCGTTTCCCGTCGGGCGAGAATGCCGGATCGCATTTGTGAAACCGGTCTTTCGTGAGAGGCTGCGGGGCGTCGCCGATGGACATGACCCAGAGGTCGTTGAGCGCTCGAAATGCGATCCGCGTGCCGTCCGGGGACAGGACGGGACTGCCGATGCCGACCACGGGTCGAGTCTCCGCCGTTTCCGGATGCAGGCGTCGCTTTTCGTAGGAAGGTTCGACGACCGTCACGGCGGCGGTGTATTCGATCGTCCTGCTGCCGGTGGCATCGAGTCCGCGCCGCCGGATCTTCCCGCCGGAGGTATAGACGAAGTCGCCGTCCGGCAGCCAGGTAACCCTGAACGGGAACACGTCCTCGCCCGTGATGAGCGGCCGGCCGTTGCGGTGCAGCTCCGCTTTGCCGTCGGCAATCACCGTGTAGATGACTTCGGCGCCGTCCGGTGTGAACGACGGACTGTGAATTTCGCGCGGGAGCATGATGTCGTGGGACTCTTCGATGCCGGCGACCGCGGTGCGCCGTCCCGTCGTGTCGATGATCTCCACCCGACTCTTGTTGGTGACGAAGGCGATCCGCGAACCGTCGGGCGACCACGCGGGTTCGCATTCGTCCGCCTCGCTGTCCGCCAGAGTGCTGATCACGCCACTCGCGCGATCGACGACGTGGATGCCGTAGCTGCCTCCGCGGTCCGACGAAAAGGCGATTCGCTTGCCGTCGGGCGAGTAGCGTGGCTCACGACAATCGAACGGGCCCGTGGTCAGCTGGACGGATTTTTTCGTTCGAAGATCCAGAACCCAGATATGGAAATTGCCGTCGCGATACGACTGGAATGCGATCTCGGATCCGTCGGGGGCCCAATCGGGCTGGGCAATGTCCGCGAGATCGTCGGTCATCCGGTGCGCAGCGCCGCCGGTCACGTCGACCACCCAGAGCGATGCGACCAGGTCAAATGCAATGCGGCGGCCGTCGCGCGAGGCCGTGGCGGCGATGTTGGTGCCTTCGTGCATCGTGATGGAGTGCCGAGCGCCGCGACCGGCGGGCGCGTCGCTCCTGGATCTGGCGGGATTGAGGCCGCGGGCGATCAGCGGCGTCATGAGGCCGCCGACCATGACCTCGCGGCGATTGAATTTCGACCTGCTCCTGTTCATCGGGACTGGTTTTCCAGGGCCATACTAGAATTTGTAGCCGAGGCGCGCATAGTAGAACCCCCCGCTGATGCCGAACGGGGAGTAGGCGTTGTAATACTGGGCGCCATTGGCTTGGTCCGCGACGGGCACGATGGTGGGGTGGACGTTGAATGCATTATCCGCTCCGATGGTCGAATTGAAATGATCGGTGATGTGGTAGCTCACATTGAAGTCGACGATCAGCTTGGAACCGGCCTTGGCATCCAGTACGGGATTGTCGTTCACCGCCGTGACGGGGCCGTAGCGTGTGGCCCGCAAAAACGTCTCGATGTCGCCGCGGGTCCAGTCGAGGTCGAAGATCAGCTTGTTGCTGGGTGTGCCGAGCGTGAAGTCACCCTGTCGCTGCCGATCGATCAAGGTGAGCCCGGCCGCTGCGAGTGCCGGTGGCGGCGATTCAATTCGATCGAATCGCGTATGGTTGAAATTCGCATCGAATCCCCAGCGGACCGTACCGAAGCCGTCGAATCGGCTCAGATAGCTCGTCACCAGATCGAGGCCCTTGGTGGTGGTGTCCGCTGCGTTGGTGAAGAAGAACCCACCCTGCTGCGCGTTCAAGCCGGCGGCGGCCAACGCGGTGCTGACGGGCCCCCCGAGCAGGGTAGCGGACAGGAGGATACGGTCCTTGATCCGGATCTCATACGCGTCCACCGACAGGTTGAGGTTCGGTAGTGGCTCCGCGATGACGCCGACGGAGTAGTTGCGTGATTTTTCGGGCCGTAGCGGCGCGGCGCCGAGCGCCCGCGCGGCCGGTGAATCCGGCGGCAGCGTCTGCACGGGATAGGGAATCACCGAGGTGAAACCGGGCACGGTCACCGCGATGGTGCTGCTCGAGGCATAGTGTTCCTGCGCGAGGGTGGGTGCGCGAAAGCCGGTGCTGACCGTACCGCGAATCGCATAATTGTCGATGGGCTCGAATCTGAACGAGCCTTTTTCATTGGTGGTATTCCCGAAGTCGGAATAATCCTCGTAACGCGCGGCAGCCGACAGGTCGAGCCGTCTGGCGATGGTCTGGTCCAGATCGACGTAGCCCGATTTATTGTTGCGCGACCAGGCCCCGGAGAGCGCCGGCGGAAAGCCGGTCACGCCCTGCGATCCAGACACCACACCGACGCCGCCGTTCGCGTAGGACGCCATGTCGCCGGGCAGGATCTTGTAGTTATTTTCCCGGTACTCGGTGCCCACCGCGGCAAACAATGGCGCAGCGAGCCCGATGTCGAAACTGCGGTTCAGGTCGAGGTTGGTGGTCCACTCGCGAAAATCCGTGGCGCCGATGTAAAAATTTGTCGGGCTGGCTGCGCCGTAAGAGAGGTTCAAAGCAGAGCTTTCACGGTAATTGACCTGGTCCTCGCCGTATGTGGTACTGAGATCCCAATGAATCTCCCAGAAGGCCGTGCCCTTGACGCCGAACGCCGCTTGATAATCGACGTCCTGAAGATCGAGGCGCGGGATGTAGCCGTCCGGATAGACGGCAAGCACGTTGCTGACACTCGCAGGATTGCGGTAGGTCAGCCAGGAATTGGAATCGCGATAGGCGGCGGTGGTGAATGAGTACAGCTGCATCCAGTCGTTCAGCGGCAGCGTGAGGTCGTAGGCCGCGTCGTAGCGCACGACTTTCGGCTGGCCGGGCTTGTTGATATCACGGTCGGCCGTGGCCTCGCGCGGGTCGGACGCGCCGTCGATCAGCGGATAGAGTCGTCCCGTGTAGGGACCCCCTCGGGTGGTGCGCCCCTGGTCGTTGACGTCGACACTCAGGTGCAGCGCGCCGCCGTTGCCGATCGACCAGCCATGATCGATCAGCGCGTCGCCTCTCACTCCATCGCCGGCGGCGGTGGCGCCACCCGTGAGCGATGCACCGCCGCCCTCGTTCTTCTTGAGAATGATGTTGACTACACCCGCCAGGGCGTCCGATCCATACTGCACCGAAGCTCCGTCACGGAGCACCTCGATGTGGTCGATGGCACTGGTCGGGATGAGATCCAGGTCGGCGGGCGACTGGCCATTCTGCGTGGTCCCGTTGATGAACAGGATGCTGGTGTCGTGGCGGCGCTTGCCGTTCACCAGCACCAGTGTCTGGTCGCTGCTGAGACCGCGCAACGACAGCGTCTTGATGGTGAAGCTGGCGCCCGCGCCGCTGCTCGAGACGTTGGCCGAAGGAGTCGAGGCCGCTATCAAGTCGCGCACCGACTCGCTGCCGCTTTTCTGCAGGTCGGCGGCGGAGATGATATCGATGGGCGCCAGACTGGTACTGACCGTACGCGAGGTTTCGCGCGTCCCGGTCACGATGATCTCGTCCGCTGCCGCCGGCGCTTGACCGGCGGATACCGAGGGCGGATCGGTGGCACCGTCACTGCGCGCGGGAGCCGCACCCTCCGTAGCGGTTTCCACGATCAACAGCGTCCCTTGGCTGTTCTTGAACGTGAGGCCGCTACCCTCCAGCAGGCGAGCCAGCGCGACGTCGACCGGGAATTCGCCCACCACGCTGCGGCCCTGTTTGCCGGCGGCGAGCTTCGGTGCGACCAGAATCTGCCGCGACGCCTGCACACCGAAGGCCTGCAGAGCGCTCGCCAGCGACTGCGCCGGAATGTTGAAGATGACCATTCGGTCCGCGTCGGCAGGCGCCGCACTCATCGCGAATGCCATCGCGAAACATGCGAGCGCGAACTGTACCACCGGCATCGAGCCGACTCTCTTGCGCATACATCCCCTGTTCTTTCTCTGGAAAAAAATCGCAATTCCAGGAGATAAGACGGGTGCCGCGCATTTCCCCCTCACCCGAATTCAAAAAAAAATTTACGGCGGCAACAACGTGATGGTCGCGTTCGTGCTTTCGGCGATGCGAACCAAACCGTAATTCGAGAGCGCACCGGCGATGCTACCGGGGTCGTCGACGCCGAATACCCCGCTCACTCGAACGCTCGCCAGGGACGGCTCGCCCAGTACGATCTTCGTCGAAGAATATCGGTTCAACTCGGTCACGACCGCGGCCAGCCTGGCGTTGTCGAACACCAGTCGCCGCTGCAGCCAGCTCAGTTCCCGCGTGACGTCCGTCTTCGCCACTTGCCAATCGGCGGCCTGCGATGTACATAGCTTGCTGCCGGGGACCAGGTCCGCCGCTTTGACCATCGCGACCGCCTCGGCGTGCAACGATCGAGTTTCCGGTTCTTCCACCCGCAGTCGACCTTCCCGGAGAGTTACCGACAATCCATGAGCCTCCAGGCGAACATCGAACGCAGTACCCACCGCCATCACGCGATCATTTCCGCCTCTCACGATGAATGGCCGGGCGTTGTCCTTGGCGACCACGAAGAATGCCTGACCGCGCGTCAGATCGACCCATCGCCGGTCGCCGGCGAAGATGACGCGTGCCTCGCTGTCGGTGTCCAGCGTGACGATGGAACCGTCGGCCAGCGTGATGGCGCGCTGCTCACCGACAGCGGTGGTGTAAACCCTCGACGATTGGCCGTCGACGTCGATATGTTCCGCGATCTTCGGCGTGGCCGCCGCGTAGATGCGCGACCGAGGAGTGAGCAGCAATTGAACGAGGAAAGGCATGGCGACACAGACCGCCAGGCAAGCCGCGATGCCGAACCGTTTCCATCCGACACGGCGAGAGGCCTGCCGGCGGAGGCTCGAGATGGTCGGATCTCGACGCAATGCTTCCAGCTGCTGCCATACGTTCTCGACCCGCTGGAAGGCTCGGCGGTGTGAAGCGTCGGCCGCAAGCCATGCCCGCAGTGCAGATCGATCCACCGCCGACAGCTCACCGCGGCGCCGGTGCGCGAACCAATTGCTCGCCTGTTCGTCGGGCGAACCGCATGGCCCGTCGCCTGTTTGAGGGTCGGGTGAACCGTGCGGCTGGCCGCCCGCGCTCATGCGTCGGTCTGCTTCAAGCGGGTGGTGAGATGGCGCAGGGCTTTCATGATGTGCTTTTCGACACCGCTCGGTGACATGGCCATTTTCGTCGCGATGGCGTCGTACGTCATGTCCTCGAATCGATGCATCAAGAAGGCATCGCGGGTGCGCGTCGGCAATTCTTGAATGACGCCCACCAGGACCTTGATCTGATCCCGCTGCAGCACGATGCGTTCGGGCGTGTTCTCCTCTGCGCAACGACCTGCATCCGCAAAGGCCCTGTGCGCCACTTTGAAGCGAACGCGGTCGCCGCGTGCTTTTTCTTTGAGGACATTGACCGCGACGGTCAGCAGATACCCGCGCAGATTCTTGATGACGGAGTCGGACGACCGGGCCCGCATGTGTAGATACACCTCTTGAGTCAGATCATCGGCTTCGAACGCCGTGACCCGACGCCGAAGGAAACTGCGCACCCCGGGCAGCAGTTTTAGCAGCTCGCTCTCGTCTCCGGACAACGAGCCAGTCATGGGTTCGAGTACGCGTTCCATGCGGCCATCGAGTTCAGTCATTCGTAGCGTGCCTGTGCATCACTACAAAATACACGCTTGAACGATGGTGTAAACAGGTCGGCGGCGACGGCCGCAGCCGGCTGAGGCCGACCACATGATGCACGAGTACGGAGCACGCGGTGCATGAAGTGCACTGGATGCGGGCAGCTTCCTCCGAACCATCGTCGCGCATGTTGCTGGGCTGCGAGTATCTGGCGTCACGCTCACGGCGCTGGCCATTCCAGCCTTCTCTCAAACTCGGGTACCTCCGCCGCCCGCCGATGGGATCCCATCGCTTTCAGACGTCTACGACGCGCAGCGCCGTCGTGACGACCATCTCAAGCGGAGGTGTTGATGATGCTGCCGAGCGTGCTGCTCAGATCTTGGAGGGCTGCACTCACCCCACCCGAGGCTGCCTCTACGTTCGCGAGCACCGCGCTATCGCCCGACCCGGCCGCCACACTCGAAGCACCCGTAGGCCCACTCAAAACCATCGAAGCTGCCGCTGGACTGCCGCCGATGCTGCTTATTGACATAATGATCCTCCGCGAGCTCTCAATCGAGATCTATCGGCCTTGACTCGTCGAACTTGAGGGTCCGATATACGCCGCTCGAGGCCGAATGAGCGTGCCTTGGGAGCGTTGCTCGAGGGCATGCGCAATCCAGCCGATCGAGCGGCCCAGCGAGAAAATCCCCAGCGCGGCGCCTACCGGAAGTTTCAGGTGCCTTCGCAGCGCCACCAAAGCAAAGTCGAGCGACGGACGTTGACCCGTGAGATTTTCTACGGTGTGCGCCAGAGACTGCCAACGCTGTCCGCGGTCGCCGAGCTGCCCAAGAATGGCGGACGCACGAATGTCTCCGTCCGGGTAGAGCGGGTGTCCGAAACCTGGCAGGTCGTCGCCGCGCTCCAAGCGCGCGCGCAACGCGGCCTCCAGGTTCGTGGCATCCTCGACCTCCTTGCATAGATGTTCCACGCGTGTCGTCATTCCGCCGTGGCGCGGCCCGGATAGCGCTGCAAGGCCGCCGAGGAGGCACGCTTGCAGGCTCGCAGCCGTCGAAGCAATGCATCGAACGGTGAAACTGGACGCGTTGAGTTCGTGATCAGCGCAAAGAATCAGCGCGATCTCGACGAGCCGCGCTTTCCCCGCACTGAGTCTCCACGCCGACTTGCATTGTTGCCGCAACGACCCAGCGGCTGCCGGCGTTCGCAAGACGCAGCCGGCCAAAGCTCGAACGAGATCTCCGTACTTGCGCGTCGAGGGGCCCGTCAGCGACTGCCAAGAATCCGCTGATAAGTTGCGGGTCGCAGCGGCGAACGAAGTCATCAGAAAGCCTGAACTGATCGCATCGTGCTGGCCGCTCGGAATCTTGACGGAAGGTGGCGCATCCACGGCGAACGCATCCTGCTTGGGACATTGCCAGAGCAAGGCGGCGACGTCTTCGATGCGATGCGTTTCCAGCAGGGCAAGTACGCTCTTGCCGCGATAGAAGAGATGACCTGCCTCGATGTTGCAGATCGAAGACTCCACGACCGGCAGTCCCCAATCGAGCGCGCCTCTCGCTGCGCGAACCGGGCTCCGACCGCGCAACCGCCGGGCTGCCACATGGTTGACCTCTGCGACGAGGTAGCGACGCTCCCGATGGCTATCGCCCGGATGAGCCCGCAATAGTCCGCGACTCACGTAGGAGTACAGCGTCTGGCAGGACACGCCGAGTTGGGCGGCCGCCTGCACGGCGGTGTAGTAAGCAGCCATTTTCCAAGTCGCTCGGTGATAGGTTGATTCATTCGATCAAGATTGACGATACGTTGGCGCGTACCAATGATGACAGCATCTCCACGAAATGGGTGATGCGATGAGTCGAGACAAGACACGCGAGTTTCTCGCGGCAATGACCGCCAGTTTGAGCGTCGGCCAAGCGGCTGCCGACGATGTTTCTTTTTCTAGCTCCGAAGATCTTGCATCGATCTTTGCAGTGTCGGACTTTGCCGCGGCCGCGGTAGGTACCGCCGGAATCGCCGTCGCGGATCTGATGAACGTCGCTTTCGGCATACGGCCGCATGTCGCCGTCAACCGCCGCTTGGCCGCTCTTTGGTTTCGCTTCTCGGTGCAACCGATCGGCTGGAATCTTCCTTCGCCATGGGATCCGATCGCCGGCGATTACAGGACGGCAGACGGGTGGATCCGCCTGCACACCAACGCTCCGCATCACCGTGACGCCGCGCTGTCCGTTCTCGGAGTGACCGACGCCGACAGGGAAACCGTCGCAGCGGCGGTTGCCGGTTGGGAGGCCGATGAACTCGAGTCCGCGATCGTCGACAACAAGGGATGCGCGGCCGCAATGCGCTCGCTCTCGCAGTGGCAGGCGCATCCGCAGGGGAAAGCTGTCGTCAGCGAGCCCCTGATCGAAGGACGCATGACTGCTGAGTTCGCTGCGCCACTGAATCTCTCCACACCGGGCCGTCCTCTGCAAGGTGTGCGGATCCTCGATTTGACACGCGTACTGGCCGGTCCGATCGCCACCCGCTTTCTGGCGGGATTGGGCGCCGATGTGTTGCGCATCGATCCACCCGGATGGGACGAACCTGCGGTGGTTCCGGACGTGACCCTCGGAAAACGTTGTGCGAGGCTCGACCTTCGCAGCCCACGGGGCAAATCGAAATTCATGGAGCTTCTGCTACGAGCGGATATCTTGGTGCACGGATACCGTTCGGATGCGCTGGCCGATCTCGGATTGGGTGCGCAATTACGCCGGGAAGTGCGCCCCGGGTTGGTCGACGTTTCCTTGGATGCTTATGGATGGACGGGACCTTGGAAGCAGCGGCGCGGCTTCGACAGTCTCGTGCAGATGAGTGTGGGTATTGCTGACGCCGGTATGAAAGCAGCGCAGCGAGATCGACCGACACCGCTGCCCGTCCAGGCATTGGATCACGCCACGGGCTATTTGTTGGCCGCCGCCGCAGTCAGAGGGCTCAGGGAGCGGCTGGCTAGCGGACGAGGGTTCGAGGCACGGACTTCGTTGGCACGCGTGGCGGAGCTTCTGGTCAACGGCCCGGTCACGGCGCTACGGGGTAATCTCGGCGAGGCTGAGGAGGGGGATTGGGCTGAAGGCCTCGAGGCCAGCGACTTCGGCATGGCGCGCCGTCTGCGCCCGCCGCTGACCATCGCGGACACGCCGTTGCAGTGGAACCGGCCGGCAGTCAAATTGGGAAGCGCGGACGCGGCTTGGTAACCTCTAGGGCCCGACCTGAATGCGCCGCATACGCTGCGGTGGCAACCGTGCCCCATTTCACGGGATGCGTTCCGACCCACGGGGCGCGCCACGCACACTGTCATGGCTCGTCATCTCAATGGCACAACGTCCACCCGGGAGCCGGCGGGTTGGGGTTGTTGTTGGTGCGCGTCGCGCCGCTGCCGTCGCAGAAGTAATAAACCGACGTGGGGCGACCGCCGACATAATCCGCGGTTCCCACCGCGCTTGCGTGACGCGCGGCTTCGCTGCGCGCCGCGTTATCCATGCTGGCCTTGCCTGTGGCTTGAATCTGAGCGCGCGTGTTGGCGAGTGCCGCACGGCCGGCCGCGCCGGCATCCTGGCCGTTTTGCTGAATCGCCGCGCGTTGCCGCTCGCCGCGCTGCTGGGCTTGTTGCGCAGCCTGTTGGGCGAGAAGCTGGCTACGCTGTTGCCACTCTGGATTGGGCACGGGCTGCATGTCGGGCCCGGTCTGTTTGACGAACTCGTCGAGCTTGCCGCCCGGGGCGCGCAGGATTTGCACCATGGTGGAGCTGGTGCCGCCGGACCAGCCCGCATGCCGGATTTGGGTGGTGAAACCGATGACGTATTCTTCCACCTTCTGACCATTTTGCGTGTAAAACACGCGCACGCGGGCAGCATCGCCCGAGACGATGAAACCATTCGCGCTATGGCTCACCGATTGCACGAACTTGTCCACCTCGGGCACGGCCTCGGGGGCCGAGGTCTGCGCGCCGCGGCGAATGGCCGGCAGCACATAGCGCACCAAGACATCCGCGGTCGACATGAGCGGCGCCACCACACCGCAGCTGCGTAGATCGAAATCCGTCGGCTGCGATGTGGTGAAAAACGGCGTCATGATGGTCATGCCGAACGTGCCATCCGCGCTGGTGGCCTGCATCTGCGGATAAGGATCACCCGGGGAGCACGGCACGTCGCGCACGATGCGGCCCTCGAACTTCCAGTCGGCAGGAATCGGCACACTCACAGCATCCTGCATGCCGAGCGTTCGGTCCGCCAGGAACACTCGTTTGAGGGGCCCGAGCGCCGCGGATTCGACGGGCAGGGCAGCAAAAAGGCTGCAGCCGAGCAGCGTGCAGAGGCCGGCGGCTGCGCTTCTAACATATTGAGTCATGGAATCCTGAGGTTGTCGTTGTGGTTGACGCCCAAGATAAACCAACCGGGGAGAAACGTCGCGGGTCAGCGAATTTCAATGTGAAACGG